>JBJOGW010000025.1:0-25584 GCA_046048055.1 Planctomycetota bacterium | reverse complement strand
TTGGGGTGGTGGGGGGCTGGAATCGGCCCTGCTGGGGCTTGGAAGGCCGTTCTCGGATCGCATGGACCTCTGCATGTCGCAGCAATGAGTCACAAAATCGCAACCTTCGTGAGGGGGGGGGGATTTCTCGTTCTTCCTTGCGCAGGGCGAAGCCGTCGGCCAGTGGGAACTGCCACCGACCAGCTCACCTTGGAACCGCCGCCTGATGTCCAGGCGGCACTGAGGGAAGGCCGCGCGCCGACGGTCTCGGCTGTCACGTGCCCACCTGGGAGGTGGGCAGTTGTTCCGGGGCATGGCCCCAAGGATTCGAAGATGCGTAGCAATCTCATCGGTATGTGCAGTGCCGTGGCCGCCGTGGCCGTGGCGGGTTCGGCGAATGCATCGTTGGTGTTTGACAACTTTCAGTCCGCACAGAACGTCGTCGCTACCGCTGCCCAGCAGACCAATTACTCCTTCAACTTTGCTTACGCTGCGCCCAGCCCGGCGTTCAGCGGTTCACGATTTCTGACTGCAAACGGCTACTGGGCCGGCCCCCCGGAGCAGGCGTCCCAGGTGAACGTCGGCGGCGGTACGGCAACTCTGGAGGTGGGGGGGAGCGGCAACTTCACTTCCTTCCTGACCTACGCACCCGCCACCGCTGCAGACCTGACGAACTTTGTGTTCACCGTCACGGTGAGTTCGGCGACGGGCACCGGCGCAACGCTGGAGATGTCATTGTCCAACGGTGGTACGGTTGCACGAGCGCTGACCGGTGCCGGCACCTACTCGTTTGCCGTCAGCGAGTTCAGCGGACCATCATTCAATCCAGCCAGTGTCTCCAGCATCCTCCTGGTTCTTCGCACCGGCCTTGCTTCGGCCGGTGCGACGAACGCATCGGCAACCTTGACGAGTTTCAACTATTCGATCATTCCTGCCCCGGGCGCGGTGGCGCTGCTGGGTGCGGCAGGCCTGGTCGGCATGCGTCGTCGCAAGGCCTGACACGACTCACCATGTCGCATCTCCCTGCCGCGGACGCGCGACAGGCCACACGCCCAAGCCCCTCGGCGCACGCACGCCGGGGGGCTTTCTTCGTCGCGCAAGGCCGTTTGGGTTACCATGCGTTGCATGAACGGAGCGCGCCCCGATCGCAGGAACTGGCCGATCGAGGTGCATCCGCTGCACGATCGTGACGCGGCCCGCCGTGAGCGCGAGTACTGGCTGTCGCGTCCGCCGAGCGAGCGCATGGCCGCACTGGACCGCCTCAGGGAGGATCGCGATGGCCCACAACCAAGACTGGCGCGAGTGGCTCGAGTCGTTGAACGCCGCCGGGGCTGACTACGTGGTGGTGGGCGGCATCGCGCTGGCCCATCATGGCGTGGTGCGGTACACCGGCGACATCGATGTGCTGATTCATGCCACGCCTGGCAATGCGCAACGCGTGCTGAACGCGCTGCAGGCGTTCGGACTTGGGTCGGTTCAGCTCACCACGATGGACCTCTGCGTGCCCGACCGGGTCGTCCAGCTTGGATTTCCGCCGGGCCGCATCGACATCCTCACCTCGATTGACGGGATCGGCTGGGATGAGGTGGCGGGTGGTGCGGTGCATGGCGACTACGCCGGCGTGCCGGTTCGCTTCATCTCGCGCGAGCATCTGGCGCGCAACAAGCGAGCGTGCGGTCGCCCCCAGGATCTTGCCGATCTGGACCGATTGGAATCCTGACGCGGCTCGATCCAGACCCCTCGGGCCGCGGAGTCAGGGCGACCGCTTCCGCACGGCCTCACGGTGAAGCGAGCATCTCCGCGGCCAGCTCGTAGCGCTCGCGCGTGCGGCGCACGATGTCGGCCGGAATCTCGGGTCCCGGCGGCTGGCGGTTCCAGCGGCCGGCGCGTTCCTCGGCCAGCAGCCAGTCGCGAAGGAACTGCTTGTCGAGGCTGTGCGGCTCGCGACCGGTGCCCACGGACTCCAGCAGCCAGTAGCGGCTGGAGTCGGGGGTGAGCACTTCGTCGGCCAGGATCAGTCGATCGGTGACCTGGCCGCCCGGGTCCAGGGCCAGACCGAACTCGAACTTGGTGTCGGCCAGCACCAGTCCGCGGTCCAGGGCCCGTTCGGCGGCGGCCGCATAGATGGCCAGGCTGAGCATCTGCATGCGCGAGACCAGGCCTTCACCCACCTGCTCGGCGGCCTGCTCGAAGGTGCAGTTCTCGTCGTGGCCGTGGTCGTTCTTGAAGGCGGGGGTGAAGATGGGCTCCGGCAGGCGATCGAACGGCTGCAGGCCGCTGGGTAGGGGAATGCCGCACACGGTGCCGTGCTGTCGGTACTCGGCCCAGCCGCTGCCCGCGAGCCAGCCGCGCACCACGCACTCGATGGGCACGATGGAGACGCGCCGGCAGACCATGGTGCGACCGAGCAGCAGGTCGTGGTCGGAGGCGGTCAGGCCGGGCACGTCGTGGGGATCGGCGCTGAGCAGGTGGTCCTCGACCAGATGTCGGCCGCGAAGAAAGCGGAACCACTCGAGCGAGATGCGCGTGAGCAGCCGGCCCTTGCCGGGGATCGGCGTCGGCATGACCACGTCGAAGGCGCTCACGCGGTCGCTGGCCACCACCAGCAGCGAGGGCGGACGGCCTGGCTGCGGCGGGAGTTCGTAGAGATCGCGGACCTTGCCCTGGCGGCGACCGGGCAGCGGCAGGTCGGTGGTGATGACCGATCCGTCGGCACCGGTCTGGGCATGCGCGATCATCGCCGCAGTCTACGCACCGGCCTTTTGGCCCTTGCGGGCGGGATGGTCGCTGGGGGCCGATACACTCGCCCGGACATGCTGCAGTTTGAGGTGCACGATCCGCAGGTCGGCTCGCCCAACGAGCTCGTGGCCCACGCGTACCTGTTGGGGCGCGATGACCAGCCCGTGGGCGGCGGCGTGAAGGTTCGGCAGGGGCGCCTGGTGTGCCAACCCGAGGACGCCGAGGCCACGGCACTGTGCCTGGAGGTGTCGGCGGGGCCGATGGGGCGCATGATGCTGCAGACATGCCTGCTTCCACAGAGGCCCGAGCCGTACCGCCTGAACCTGGAGCTGGCCCGGCACCGCATCAAGATGTACATCGCCAAGGGCGAGGAGTGGCTGCTCTTCGATCCGGTGCGGGGTGGTGACAGCTTCAAGATCTGGGAGAGGGCGCGAACCCTCTTCGTGCAGGCGATCAGCGATGCCGATCCGGCGTCCGCCGAGGTTCGGGCGCGGGACGCGCTGGTGACGGCCATCGAGGCGGGCGAACGGCTGGCCCTGATGCAGGCGGAGCAGAACCTGCAGCGGCGGTACAAGACCCGCGCGGCCTCGTCCACGCTGGTGGGCGTGCGGGTGGATCCCACGGTGGCGCTCGAGCGCAGCGGCACGGCCGCGGCGGGATTCGACGTGCTGGCGGTGGAGACGCCGTGGTCGCAGATCGAGCCCTCGCCGGGCGTGTTCCGCTTTGATGCCGTGGATCGCTGGATGACCATGGCGGCCCAAGCGCGGCGGCCGATCGTGGCGGGGCCGCTGCTGCGCTTCGACGATGCGTGGCTGCCCTCGTGGATGCAGGCTCACCGAGGCGACTACAAGGCGATCATGGATCGCAGCTACCTGTTCATGGAGCAACTGGTGCACCGGTACCGCGCCGTGGTCACGCTGTGGAACCTGGCCAGCGGACTGCACACCAATGCCTGGCACGCATTCCAGGACTCGGAGCGGGTGGACCTGGCGCGACGAGCCGCAGTCCTGGCACGTCAAAGCCGAAAGGGTGCCCGCACGCTGGTGGAACTCACGGATCCGTTCGGCGAGTGCGTGTCGCGGAACGCGGGCGCCATCACGGCGTGGCAGTTCCTGGAACGGCTGATCCAGGAGGGTGTGCACCTGGACGCGGTTGGCCTGACGCTTCGGCTGGGCGATGGTGGTCCGGGCTTCGGGGTGCGGGACCTGCTGCAGCTCTCGGCGGTGCTGGACCGGTTTGCGGGCTACGAGTGCAAGGTCATGATCAGCGCCTTCGGCGTGCCCAGCGATCCGGTGAAGGGCGGGGGCCAGTGGCGCAAGCCCTGGAGCGATCCGGTGCAGGCGCAGTGGGCCACCAGCATGACCACGATCGCGCTCTCCAAGCCCTTTGTGGAGACCATGGTCTGGGAACGTCTCGAGGATGCGGCGAGCGGGACCCGGGCCCGGTGCGGCCTGCTCGACGCATCGGCCCAGCCCAAGACCGTGGCCCGAAAGCTGCTCGCCATCCGCAATCGTCTTCGCAAGCCGTTGGGGGCGCCCGAACCCGCACCGGCACCCGATCCAGCGCCGGCACCCGATCCCGCGACCGACGAGACCGCCGCCGGGGCGCCGCCAGCATGACGCCGGTACATGGGCCGCACCCGCGGTTCGTGGGGGCCATGGCCGTGATCTGCATGGTCGCGGCCGGTCTGCAGGTGCACCGTCGATTGGATGCCGGTCCGATGCGATGGCCGCACGACCAGCCTCCGGCGGGCATGTTTCCGGAGTGGCGGATCGACCTGGATGCGGCCGCTCCGCCCGAACTGGCCCTGTTGCCCGGTGTGGGTGCTGCGTTGGCCGAACGCATCGTTGCCGACCGGGCCGCGAACGGCCCGTTTGGGCAGGTTGACACGCTGGACCGCGTGCCCGGCGTGGGGCAGGGCGTGATCGAGCGGATCCGCCCCTGGGTGCGCTGAAGGTTGCCGGGGCGGATAGCGTGTGGGGTGGTGGGTCACGCCCACACCGCGAGCCATGACGTGGCTTGAACGCATCCAGGCCTCCCCTGCGCTGCTGGCGCTTGCGGAGAGGGTGCGCGCCGGCGGACATCATGTGTTGCGGGGTGCCTGCGGAAGCAGCACGGTGGTGCTGGCGGCGGCTCTGCATCGCGCGCTTGGACGCAGCGTGCTGCTGGTGCTGGCCCATCTCGACGAGGCCGCCGATGCCGTCGAGGAACTGGCCGACTTGGGAGTGGCCGCGCGGCACCTTCCGGCCATGGAGAGCGCGGCCGCGGACTCGGTGGCGGGACTGGAGACCTCGTTGGCTCGACTGAGAGCCACGGAACCTATCTCGCAGCCGTGCGTGATCGTGGCACCGGTGGCGGCGCTGATGCAGCACGTGGCGGCTCCGTCGCGGCGCGACCGGCTGCGCCTGAGCGTGCGGGCGGGGGAGCGGCGTTCGCCCCTGGTCACGGCCGAGTGGCTGTCCAAGGCGGGCTATCGGCGCGTGGATGCCGTGGAGAGCCCGGGCGAGTTTGCGCTGCGTGGCGGCGTACTCGACTGTTTTCCGCCCGCGGGCATGCCGCCGCTGCGGCTGGATCACTTCGGTGACGACCTCGAGTCGCTGCACGAGATCGACGTGGCCTCGCAGGCCAGCGACCGCCGTGTCGAGGCGGCCGAGATTCCATGCGCCGAGGGCGACCGCTTTGGGCCCCAGGATGACGATCCGCTGCCGGGGGCGTTGCTGCCCGAGGGCAGCGTGGCGGTCTGGGCGGAACTCTCGGAGATCACCGAGCAGGCGCGCGGATACTGGGAGCGAGTGGTGGACGCGGTGGGCGTGGTGCCTCCCACCGAGGCCATGGGCGGGGTGACGCGCCGGGCGGCGGCCACCATCACCGTGAACCAGTTCTCGCTGGTGGGGCCGGATGAGGTGGCTTGGCCCGCTTCGCCGCTGCCCGCCCTGGACACGGATCCCGCCAAGGCATTCGAGATGCTGGACGAACTGTCCCGGCAGGGCCCGTGCTGGCTGCTGGCTGCCACCGAGGGCGACCGCGCCCGAGTGGCCGAGTTGCTGACCCGTCACGGGATGCAGGACCGCGTGCAGTTGGAGCGGCGGCTGCTCGGACGAGGCTTCCGATGGGTCGAGCCGGGCGAGCGACCGCTGGCCGTGGTGACCGAGCACGAGCTCATGCACCGAAGTGGCGTGCGTCGCCGGCGCGTGAGCACGGCCACGGGACCAGCGGCTGGCGCGCGGGTGCGCGACGCGTTCCTGTCGTTCGAGCCGGGTGACCATGTCACGCACCGCGACCACGGAGTGGCCCGGTACGTGGGCCTGGTCACGCAGGCCAGGTTGCGAGCCAGCGGACAGACAGGTGTGGACGAGGGTTCGGCCGAGACCGAGTACCTCACGCTGGAGTTCGAGGGCGGAACGCGGCTGCACCTGCCGGCGGCCCGCGTGGACCTGGTGCAGAAGTACATCGGCGCGGGCAGTGCCCGACCGCCGCTGAGCGCCGTGGGCGGCAAGCGCTGGAAGGCCCAGAAGGCGCGCGTGGCCGAGGCGGTGCGCGATCTGGCCGGCGAGATGCTTCGTGTTCAGGCGGTGCGGTCCGCCACGCCGGGCACGGCCTTCCCCGAGGATGGGCCCTGGCAGGCCGAGTTCGAGGCGGCCTTTCCCTGGGAGGAGACGCCGGACCAGCTCTCGGCCATCGAGGCCGTGCGGCGCGACATGCAGCGCCGCCAGCCCATGGACAGGCTCATCTGCGGCGACGTGGGCTTTGGCAAGACCGAGGTGGCCATCCGCGCCGCCTTCCGATGCGCGCAGGCCGGACGGCAGGTGGCGGTGCTGGTGCCCACCACGGTGCTGGCGGAGCAGCACGAGCGAACGTTCCGTGACCGTTTCCGGGCCTGGCCGTTCCGGGTGGAGAGCCTGAGCCGGTTCAAGAGCGGCGCCGAGCAGGCCGTGGTGCTGCGGGACCTGGCCGAGGGCAAGGTCGACGTGGTGGTGGGAACGCACCGGCTGCTCTCGCAGGACGTGGCCTTTGCCGACCTGGGCCTGGTGGTGGTGGACGAGGAGCAGCGATTCGGCGTGGAGCACAAGCAGCGGTTGCTGGCGTTTCGGGCCACGGCTGACGTGCTCACGCTGAGCGCCACGCCCATTCCACGCACCCTGCACATGTCGCTGCTGGGGCTGCGGGACATCAGCAGCCTGACCACGCCGCCGCCGGAACGGCGAGCCATCGTGACCGAGGTGATCCCCTTCAGCGCCGAGCGGCTGAAGCAGGGGATCCTGCGCGAGCTGGCGCGCGAGGGGCAGGTGTACTACGTGCACAACCGCATCAAGGGACTGCAGGAGGCCGCCGAACGCATCGCCAGGCTGGTGCCGGGGGCTCGCATCGAGGTGGGGCATGGCCAGATGCCCGCGGAGGAGCTGGAGCGGGTCATGCTTCGCTTCATGCGGCACGAATGCGACGTGCTGGTGAGCACCAGCATCATCGAGAGCGGCGTGGACAATCCGCGGGCCAACACCATGTTCATCGACCTGGCCGATCTCTACGGCCTGGCCGACCTGCACCAGTTGCGCGGGCGGGTGGGCCGAAGCAGCCACCGTGCCTACTGCTACCTGTTCCTGCCGCAGGATCGTCCGGTCACCGACGAGGCCATGCGGCGACTGAAGGCCATCGAGGACTACGCCATGCTGGGCGCGGGCTTCCGCATCGCCATGCGCGACCTGGAGATCCGCGGTGCCGGCAACCTGCTCGGCCCGGAGCAGAGCGGGCACATCGCGGCCGTGGGTTACGAGATGTACTGCCAGCTGCTCGAGGAGGCGGTGGACGGTCTGCAGAACCGCCAGCGGCTGCGCACCGCGGACGTGCGGGTGGCGATCGGGCTCGACGGCTGGATTCCGCGCGGCTACATCCCAAGCGATCGGAGGCGGCTGGACGCCTATCGCCGGGCCGCGGTGGTGGAGACCGCGGAGGATGCGGAGCGGCTGCGTGCCGACCTGGCCAGCGCCTACGGCGAGCCGCCCGAGCCGGTGGAGCGGCTGCTGCAGGTGGCCGAACTGCGGGCCCTGGCGGCGGGAGCGGGCATCCGCAGCATCGAGGTCCACGCGCCCGACATGGTCATTCGCTGCCAGGCGTCACCGCCCGTGCACCAGGCCCTTGCGGGGATGCAGGGAAGCGTGCGCGACGTGGGAGGCGTCGGCCCCGACGGGCTGCGCGAGGTGTACGTGCGTCCGCCGAGGGCTTTCCTGGAGCCGGCGTCGCTGGTTGCGGTGCTTCGAAAGCGGCTTGGTGCGTCGCGTTCGGGAAAGTGACCGCGGACTCAGTCCCGCTCGCAGAAGTTGACCTGCAGGTAGCGGGCCACGTAGTCGAGGATGCTCGAGGCCTCGGGGATGTCCGGGTTGCTGGTGGGGCCCATCGGCTCGAAACGCATGCCACGGAAGCGGTCACTGGCGTCACGCACATTCAGGCCGTGCTGCAGTGCCAGGCTGAACGCGCGGCAGAAGCCCTGGATGAGACCCGAGAGCGTGCTGCCCTCCTTGCTCATCTTGATGAAGATCTCGCCAGGACGGCCATCCGGGAACAGCCCCACGGTCAGGTAGCCCTCATGGCCGCCGATCATGAACTTGTGCGTGCGGCTCTGCCGGGTCTCCGGCATCACTTCGCGTCGGGTGGCCATCAGGCTCATCGGGTCGTCCTCCTTGACGGCTTCATGCATCGGCCCATCGCCCTGGCGTGCCGCAGAATCGGCGCCCGGGATTCCGGGGTCGGTGTCCGCAGGGCGTTCGCCGGTCTCCCGGGGTCTGGAACGGCTCATCCAGGGGCCGGATCAGGCCTTGCGGCTGCGGGCGCTCTTGGTGCCCTCGGGGGCGGACTCCGCGGCCGGCGCCTCGACGGGTTCGGTGGGCTCGGCGGCCTCGGCCTCCGGCTCCTTGCTGACCGCGTACATCTCAAGGGTGCGATCCGGAGCCACCTCCACGCCGATCTCCGTCCGCAGCTCGCGGTCGAAGACGATGGCGCAGGTGTAGGAGCCGATCCGCCGGATGGTGTTGGCCAGCCGCACCGCGCGCATGTCCACGTGGAAGCCGTCGGCCACCAGCTGGTCGGCGATGTCGCGATGGGTGACGGCGCCGTAGAGGGCGCCCTGGTCGTTCACGCTGCGGACCAGCTTGATGGACACGCCCTCGAGCCGCGCGATCAGGGCGGCGCGGTCGGCCCGCAACTTCTCCATCTCGGCCGCCGCCTTGGCGCGGGCGCTCTTCAGGGCCTCGATCTTCTCGGCCGTGGGGAACTCCGCCAGCAGGTTGGGCAGGAGGAAGTTGCGGGCATAGCCCGGCTTGACCTTGACCACATCACCCACCAGGCCCAGGTTCTCCACGGTCTTGTTCAGCAGCAGTTCGATGTTCTTGCCGGCCATGACGCTGTCCTTCCCCGCAACGGAGGAGTTGAGGGTGGCCGCGTCACCCAGCGATTCGGGGCAGCCCAACCCTTGGGCGACCCGCAGCGGCGAGCCACGCAGTATGGCCGAAAAGGGCCGCCGCCTCAAGCCCTGGCAAGGCCTGAGGCGGCGACGAGCCTGGAACCGGCCCCAGCGGGGCCGGGTTTCAGAAGGGGATGTCCGACTCGGCGACCTCGGCATGGGCCTGGGCCGCGGGCTGGGCGGTTCGGCCGCCGCGCTCGCCACCCGATCCGCCGCCACCCTTGGAGTCGATGAACTGGAAGTTCTCGACCACCACGCGGAGCTTGGACTGCTTCTTGCCTTCCTTGTCCTCCCACTGGTCCAGCTTGAGCCGGCCTTCCACGAAGACCGGTCGACCCTTGGAGAGGTACTCCTTCATCACCTCGGCGGTGCGGCCCCACGCCTCGCAGTCCACGAACGTGACCTCCTCGCGGTCCTCGCCCTGCTGCGTCTTGTAGCGCCGGTTGCAGGCGATGCCGAAGTTGGCCACCGCCTGGTTGCCGTTGGGCGTGTACTTGAGTTCCACGTCCCGAGTGAGATTGCCCATCAACAGAACCTTGTTGTAACTCGCCATGTGTGTCGCGCCTCCATTCGCGTGCGGGCAATATAGGGCTGCGTGGCGGACGCACTTGGGACACCGGCGAAACTTCCTGCGGAATTGCCAAAAAGACCGTGGCCCCGCCTTGGCGGGGCCACGGAGGTGACGGTCCGGTGGACGGCCTCAGGCCTGGTCGGCCGGTGCGGCCGGTGCGGCCGGAGCTTCGACCTCGTCGCCGCCCATGGCCCGCAGCCGGGCCTCGTCGGCGGTGCGCTGCATGGCCTCGGCGTTGCGGAGCTGCTCCTCGGTCAGGTGGTCCGCCCGCGTGACCATGCTGCGAAGGAGCCTCTCGCTCAGGTTGCAGTCACGCTCGATGGCCGACAGCTTGGTGCTGAGCACGCGGAAGAAGGCCAGCACGTAGAGCCCTCGCTTGTTGCCCTTGATGTCATAGGCCAGCCGCCGCTCGTCCCACTTGGCGATGGAGAGCACCTCGGCGCCGCTGCGGGCCAGGATCTCCTTCACGTGGTCGATGGATCCCTGCAGGTCCGCGCCGGCGGACTGGGGAAAGAGGAACATGCCCTCGTAGGGTCGGGTGCGCTCGGCGGTGATGGTTGCGTCCATGGTGATGTGTCCTTTCTTGCGAAGCGTCGCGTGATGGTGTGATGGGGTTCAGTTCGTGCCCGCGGCGCCCACGCCGCGGCGGTTGAATCGGTTCATGGCCGTCTCCAGGCCCTCGGTGGCCCAGCAGGCGGCTGCGTCGGCGGCCAGGTCCAGCCCCGGCTCCAGCTGGGCGCGCTGCTCGGGCGTGAAGTGCCCGAGCACGTACGACTCGGTGGGAACGCGGCCCGGGGCGTCGATGCCCACGCGCAGCCTGGCCCAGCGGTCGTTGCCCAGCCGACGCGAGATGTCCGCGAGCCCGTTGTGACCCCCGTCGCCACCCTGCGCCCGCAGCCGGATGGCGCCGCAGGGCAGGGCGAAGTCGTCGGTCACCACCAGCAGTTCGCTCGCGGCCTCCAGCTTGTGGAAGCGCACGGCCTCCAGCACGCTGGCCCCCGAGAGATTCATGAAGGTGGTGGGCCTGAGCAGCATCACGCGCTCGGCGCCGATGCAGGCGTCGACCAGCAGCCCCGCGAAGCGGCTCCTGGCCGGTCCGCCCGGCGGATCGCCGTACCGGCGCGCCAGGCGATCGAGCACCTCGAAGCCCGCGTTGTGGCGCGTGCCCTGGTGCTCGATGCCTGGATTGCCCAGTCCGACGATCAGTCGCATGGCGTGGTCCTCGGGCGAAGCCCCGTGGCTCAGCCCTTCTTGGCCTCCTTGGCCGGCGCGGCAGCCTTGGCGCCCGCGGCACCCGCCTCGCCTTCCTTGTCCTTCTTGGCGGTGAGCACCTCGGGTTCGGCCGCGGCGGTCGGCGCGGCGGCCTCGCCCTCCACCTCCTCGGCCACGGTCACCACGCGCACCAGCGCGGCATGCGGGTCGGTCACCGCGGTCAGGCCGGCGGGCAGGGTGAACTCGCCCACGGTGAACACGTCGGCGGTCACGCTGCCCAGGTCCACGCGGATCTCCTCGGGAATGTCGCGCACCTTGCAGCGGACCTCCAGTTCGGTCACGTCGTGGGTCACCACGGCGCCCGGCTTCTTGGAGGCCTCGTGAGCGCCCACGAAGCCCAGTCGCACCTTCACGGTGACCAGCTCGTCCAGGTCCACGCGGGCCAGGTCCACGTGGATCACGTCGTCGCCCATCCAGCCGAACTGCAGGTCCTTGACCAGGCAGGTCTCGGTGGCCCCGCCCTCGATGGCCAACTGCACCACGTGGGCGCCGGAGCGGAGCGAGGTCAACGTCTCCTTGGCGTCAAGCGTCAGCGAGAGCGGCTTGGTGCCGTGGCCGTACAGCACGGCGGGCAGCTTGCCGGAGGCGCGGAGCCGCTTGGCGTAGCGCGAGCCCAGTTGCTCGCGGCCGGCGGCCTTCAGGGTGGGGGTCTGTCGTGCCATGGTGATGTCTCCTTCTTGAAGTGGGTCGTGAACGGATCGAAGTTCGTGGCCTCAGCGCCGCGGGCCCATGCCCTCGCGGAAGAGCGCGCTGACGCTGAGGTCGTGGTGGATTCGGTGAACGGCCTCGCCGAGCATCGGGGCCACGGTGAGCACGGTCAGCTTGCCCTGCAGGCGGTCCAGCCGACCGTCGAGGGGGATGGTGTCGGTGACCACCACGCCGGTGATGTCGGGACCGGCCAGGCGCTCCACGGCCATGCCGGCCATGACCGCGTGGGTGCAGGCGATGAAGACGCCGGTGGCGCCGCGCTCGCAGGCCACGCGGGCGGCCTCGGTCACGGTGCCGCCGGTGGTGACCATGTCGTCGAACATGAGCACGTTCTTGCCGCGCACGTCGCCGATCACGTTGCGGGCGCTCACCTCGGTGGCGGTGCCGCGCCGCTTCTCGATGATCGCCAGGTCCACGCCAAGCTGATCCGCGAACATGTTGGCGGTCTTGGCGTTGCCCACGTCGGGGCTGAGCACCACGGTGGGCCCCAGGCTCGGCAGCACGCGGCGGAAGTGCTCCAGCAGCACCGGACCCGCGGTGAGATGGTCCACCGGCAGGTCGAAGAAGCCCTGGATCTGGGCGGCGTGCAGGTCCATGCACAGCACGCGCTGGCAGCCGGCCGCGGAGATCAGGTTGGCCACCAGCTTGGCGGTGATGGGCACGCGACCCTCGTCCTTGCGGTCCTGGCGCGCGTAGCCGAAGTAGGGCAGCACCGCCGTGATGCGGCGGGCGCTGGCCCGGCGCAGGCAGTCGATGAAGATGAGCAGTTCGACCAGGCTCTCGTTGACGGGCTGGCAGGTGCTCAGCACCACGTAGCAGTCGCGGCCGCGCACGTCCTCGTCCAGCTTGACCAGCAGTTCGCCATCGGGAAACACCTTGGTCTCGGCGGCGCCGAGTTCCAGGTCCAGGTGGCGGCACATGGCCGTGGCCAGCGTGACGCCACTGCGGCCGGCGAAGATCTTCAGGCTGTTCTGGTCGCTCGAGCTCATGCGCGTGCCTCCGCGTGCGTGCGGGATCCGCCGGCGAGCCGCCGACGAAGGATGGCGTCCACCTCGGCCAACTGCTCGGGCGTGTTCACGCTCAGCACGTCCTCGGGCGGCACGGCGTCGACCACCTCCACGCGGCGGCCATCCCGAAGCAGCAGCTCGAAGACGTCGGTGATGTAGTACTCGCCGCTGGCGTTCTGGTTGGTCACCCGGCGCAGGGCCGCGAACAGGTCTGCGGTGCGGAAGAGGTAGTAGCTGGGGTTGATCTCGCGGATGGCCAGCTGGTCGGGGGTGGCGTCCTTCTGCTCCACGATCCGCTCGAAGCGGCCATCCGATCCACGCTGGATTCGGCCGTAGCCGGTGGCGTCGGGCACCACGCTGGTGGCCAGGCTGGCGGCGGCATTCGCGGCGAGATGCCGCTGCAGCAGGGTGCGCAGCGTGTCCGGCCGGATCAGCGGTCCGTCGCCGCAGAGCACGAAGCAGTGCTCGCCGAGCAGGCCACGCTCCAGCAGCGGCCGGGCCTGATCCACGGCGTGACCGGTGCCCAATTGGGGCTGCTGCATCACGAAGTGGCACGCCGCGCGCTCGTCGGCGAAGGCACCGCGCACCAGCTCGGCCATATGGCCCACCACCAGCACCACCTCGGCGGCGCCGGCGCGACGGGCGGCATCCACCACCCACCGCACCATCGGACGATCGGCGGCGGGGTGCATCACCTTGGGCAGGTCGCTCTTCATGCGCGTGCCCTTTCCGGCGGCGAGCACGATGGCGGCGAGCGCGGGTTGCGGGGGGGAGGCGGTCATGGGCGCTCGAGACGCCCTCGCGATCGATCCAGAACTGGCCCGCCTTGATTCGAACAAGGACTAAGAGGACCAAAACCTCCTGTGCTACCGTTACACCACGGGCCAGACGGGATGGATCCTAGCCGCCATTCGAGGCGGGCTCGCGAGGGTGATGGAAGGGTTGCGTGGCTCCAGGGGTGCTGCAGGACCTGCGGAACGCCGGCGATGGGCCGGTTTGTCGCGGTCGAGGGACCATCCCTTGGCCGCGGCTGTCGAAGTCAGGCCGGAGCTCCCGTCAGCCGCGACGGCGAGCCCCGTGCGGAGCCGACCTTCCCGCAAGGAAGGGCGTCACCGACGGCCCGAGCCAAGCAGTGTAACCAGATCCGGGCCATGCCTCAACAGTCCGCCCGGATGCGGCAGAATGCGGCCATGCCGCCGCCGGACGCGGATCTCTCGCCCACCGGACTCCTGCACGCCTATGCCCAGGGCGCCTTTCCCATGGCCGATGCACGCTCCGGTCGGGTTTCGCTCTTCACCTGCGATCCCCGGTGCGTGATCCCGCTCGATCGCTTTCGCCTTCCGCCGGGCACGCGTCGGGCCCTGCGACGCAGCGATTTGGTGATCCGCGCTGACACCGCCTTCGAGTCCTGCATGCGGGCGTGTGCGGCCAGGCGGGAAGGGGAGACATGGATCAGTGAGCCCATGGTGCAGGCCTACGTGGCGTTGCACCGTGTGGGGCACGCTCACAGCGTGGAGGCGTGGCGGGGCGGCGAGATGGTGGGTGGGCTCTACGGGGTGTCGCTGGGCGGAGCGTTCTTCGGGGAGAGCATGTTCGTGCGTCCGGAGGCCGGGGGCACCAACGCCAGCAAGGCATGCCTGGCGTGGCTGGTGGGACACCTGCGGCAGCGCGGCTTCGCGCTGCTGGACAGCCAGTACGCCAATCCGCACATGCTCTCCATGGGCGGCGAGGAGATCCCGGCCAGCGTGTACCTGCAGCGACTGGGCGCGGCGCTGGCCCTGGACGTGCAGTTCGGCTGAGGCCGGTCGTCTCAGTCTCGGGCCAGACCCATCGCCTGCAGGTCGAGCACGCTGCCCGGGGCGTCCACGGCGGTGAAGCCGCGGGCCCGCAGCGCCAGCACCAGCTCGCGCATGTCCGCGGGCACGGGTGCGGCGAAGGTGAGCGGGCGCGGATCGATCGGATGCTCGAACTGGAGCATCGCCGCGTGCAACGCCTGTCGCTCGATCACCGCACGATCGGCCTGGCCGCCCAGGCCCAGGTCACCGGCCTTCAGGTGCCTTCCGTCGTACAGGTCATCGCCCGCCAGCGGCCATCCCAGATGACTCATGTGCACCCGGATCTGGTGGGTGCGGCCCGTGAGCAGCTCCAGTTCGACCAGGCTGAATCCCTCGTAGCGCTCGCGGACCCGGTAGATGGTCTGGCTGGGCTTGCCGGTCTCGTCCCAGCGCACGGCGTACATCTCGCGGATGGTGGGGTGCTTGCCCAGCGGCAGATCCACACGGTCTGTGTCGGGCTCGGCATGGCCGTGCACCACCGCCAGGTAGCGCTTGCCCACGCTGCGGCGCTCGAACTGCCTGGCCAGCCGCCAGTGGGCGGTGTCGCCCTTGGCCGCCACCATCACGCCGGTGGTCCACTTGTCCAGCCGGTGCACCACGCCCGGCCGCGCGAACTCCTTGCCCACGCCGCTGAGCGAGCCGCCGCTGACATGCCGAAAGCGCCATGCCAGCGCGTTCACCAGCGTGCCTCGCTTGTGGCTGCGAGCCGGATGCACGATGAGCCCCGCCTGCTTGTTGAGCACGATCAGGTGCTCGTCCTCGAAGAGCACCTCGAGCGGGATGTCGTCGGCCGGCGTCTCGTCGCTCGGGGGCGGCGGCAGCACCGCGACCACGCGATCGCCTCGGTGCAGCCGGGTGCTGGCCTTGGCCACGCGACCGTTCACGGTCACGGCGCTTTCCTCGATCAGCCGCTGGATCTGGGTGCGGCTCAGGAAGGGCGCGCGGTCGACCAGATGGCGATCGAGCCGCTTGTCCAGGTCGTGCTGCAGCGTGAAGTCGAGCGTGGACGGCGACTCGTCGTCCGGCGTCTCGTCCGGCGGCTCCACCGGGTCGATCGGTCCGGTCACTTGGGCTGCGCTGGCGCGGCCGGCGTCACGGCGGGTTCGCCCGAGCCCAGCGGCCTGAGGAAATCCGTCTCCACGGGCGTGGTGGCCTCGTCCGCGGCGGCAGTGGCGGCGGGGTCGGGGAACGCAAAGGTGGACATGGGAGTCTGATCCGCGGGTGCCGCGGGACGGCTCGGCAGCGCAGGCCGGTTGATCACGCCCGCCAGCGAGGCCAGGCGCGACTCGGCCACCTTGCTCAGCGGCGGGTACGCGGTACGCGCGGCCTCGGCAGCGGCCTTCAGGTGCTGCTCGGCCGCCGCCACGTCGCCCTGGCTCTCGGCCACGGCGGCACGGCCAAAGTGCGAACTGGCCAGCAGCAGGCACTCCGAAGGCGGGGAGCCGTCGAGTCCCTCGGCGGCCTGGGCGTACAGGCGATCGGCCTCGCCCAGATACTGCAGCCGCAGTTCCGGCGTCACCGCAGCATCCTCGGCTCCGGGTTCGCGGTCGAAACGCACGCCGCTCCGCACGCTCTCCAGGTAGCGGTCCGCCGCGTCGAGCCGGGCGATCACGGCGATGCCGTCGGTGTCGCCATGGGCCGATGCCACCTCCAGCAGCGACTGCGGCGAGGTGGCCTCCGACAGGGCGAGCCAGGCCGCATCGCGAGAGGCTTCCCGCTTCTGCTGCCACCAGTTCCAGCCCAGCACGCCACACAGCACCAGCAGCACGCCGAGCAGCCAGTTGGGTCCGCTCTCCTTGAGCCAGAACACGAAGTCGCTGTTGAGGCGGCTCTCGGTGAGCGTGCCCTGCTGGATCTCCTTCAGTCGCTTGTCCATGGGAGGGGAGAGTGTAGCCGGAAGGCCACCTGCGATGACCTATGCTTCACGGATGGCCGGACTCATCGCGGTGGACCTGGACGGCACCCTGCTCGATGATCGGGGCCGCGTGAGCCCGGGCAACTGCCGCGCGGTGGATCGCCTTCGCGAGGCCGGCTGGACCGTGGTGCCCGCCACGGGACGCAGTTGGCGCGAGAGCCGCCGCACGCTCGAGGCCATCAACCACGACGGCGTCGCGATCACCGCCGGCGGCAGCGTGCTCAGCGACTCCCGCAGTGGTGCCACGCTCGAGCGCCTGGTGCTGGAGTCCGATCTGGTGCACGAGCTGGCGGAGGCGCTGGTGGGCCATGGGCTGGTGGCGCACCTGCTGCACGACCACCACGCCATGCCGCACGACTACTGCCTGGTGGGCACCGGCCACCTGGACGCCGCCACGACCTGGTGGTTGGAGCAGCACGGCGTGCCGGTGCGCCGCGTCGACAGCGTGGCGGCCTCACGCGAGCTGGGTCACGAGCACGTGGTGCGCGTGGGAGCGATCGACCGGGCCGACCGGCTCGAGCCGGTGAGCCGGCACATGCGGGAGCGTTTCGGGGACCGTGCCTCGATGCAGGCATGGAGCGCCGTCACGGCGGAACAGGCGGTGGGAAGCGTGACGCACCTGCTGGAGATCTTCTCGCCACGGAGCGACAAGTGGACCATGGTGGAGCGCGTGCGCGACGATCTGGGGGTGGCGCGGCACCGCGTGGTGGCGGTGGGCGACGGACTGAACGACATGACCATGCTGCGTGAAGCGCCGCTGTCGGTGGCCATGGCCAACGCGGATCCTCGTGTCCTGGCCCATGCCGATCACGTGGCCCCGCATCATGCCCACGACGGCTTTGCCGCGATCGTCGAGCGGCTGCTGGACGGTTCGCTGGTCATGCCGGAGCCAGCCGCATGAGCCTGCTCGATTCGGTGGAGCCCGTGGCATGGCGTCCGCCTCTGGCCCGCGGGGAGGGCTTCGCCCTCTGCACCGCCTTCGAGGCCTTGCTGAAGGGCCTGCTGGAGTGCGAGCTGCCGGTGGCCCAGGTGCTCTCGCCTCGGCGTCCGCCGCTGGAGGGCATCTTCCGGGCGGTCTCCGACGAACGCAGCGCCGAGGTGCTCGAGCGGCATGCGCTTCGCCTGGTGCCCGCGGTGGACGCGGCGCGTGGCGTGTCGCTGGCGGTGCGGTCCTCGGCCATGGGAAGGCGAAGCCTGGTCTGCGTTCCCAACGACCAGCTCGACATCGCCATGGCAGCCGCGTGGCGCGATGGCGCGCGCGACGGCAGCACCGGCGGGCGTGCGGTGCTGCTGCTTGAGGACAACCCGTACCTGGTCCCCGGCGCATGCCCCGTGCGAGCGGCCCGCGCGCTGGGACTGCCGTGCCTTGCGCCCTCGGACCTGCATGGGCTGCGCGTGGCCGTGCAGGACGCCTTCCGGATGGCGGATGCGTCGGGAACCACGGTGGCCCTGGCGGTGCACGTGGGACTGCTGCGGTCGCTGGACACGCTCGAACTGCAGCCCAACCGCGTTCTGGACCGGGTGGACGTGGCGCTGGAGATGCGTCGACAGCGCCGCTGGACCGCGCCCAGCGAGGGCGAGCCCGCGCTGCAGGTGGGTCGACGCCTCGAACTCAACCGGCTGCTCAGCCTTCCCTCGCCGGGTGAACTGGAGCCCTGGGGCGTGATCGCGGTGGGGCCGTGCGTGCTCGCCGCCCGGCACCTGCTGGGCGAGTTGGGTCTTGCCGGGCGAGTTCCGATGCTCACGATGGGGCTGGCCAACCCCGTGGACCACGCCTCGGTGCTCCGCCTGCTGGGCCGGTGCGCCAACGTGCTGGTGCTGGAGCCGCGTCCCGGCAGCGTGGCCGACGAGCTGCTGCAGGTTGCCGAAGAGGGCCGCCGCTCCGGCGAGCGCGTGGCCAGCCTGTGGTGGAGCGAGCTGCCCTCCGACGGGGCCGAGATCCCCACGCTGGAGATCAACGACGGTGTCCGGCCAAGCATCCTGGCTCGCAAGGTGGTGCACCTGCTCGAACGTGTGCGGCCGGGTGAGCCGGTGGAGCAGCGGCTCTCCCGCACGGATGCGCGGCTCGAGGCATGGCCGGTTCCCGATCGCGGCGAGGGGCTGGGTGCCAGCGGCGCGATCGCCGCCGTGCGCGGCATGGTGCGCGAGGTGGCGGAGGAGCTTGCCGATCGCGTTCCGGCCCCCGAAGAGCCGGCCACCGCGGTGTGGATGCCGGGCATGCCGGCGCCCGAGGCGGAGCGGATCGCGGCGGTCGAGATCTGGGATCGGCGTCGATTCGTCGCCGAGGGTGTGGCCGCCGTTCGACAGGGAGCACGCGAAGTCCGACCGCGTGTGCTGGTGGTGTGTGACCTTGGTGACGAGCCCGGTCCGGATCCGGAGCGACTGACCCGCGCCGTGGTGCCCACGGACGCGGCGGCCGCCGTGGCGGTGAGCCGCGGCGATCTCAACAATCGCCAGGCGTTCCGCGACCTGCTTCGAGCGGCAGCCCTTCGGGACGGCCTGAGCGTGGTGATCGGCGTGGATGGTCCGCCCTCGCGACGTGACGTGGCGGCGCTGGACCGGACCATGGCCGAGGCCGACCAACTGGGATTCGTGCCGCTCCAGCGGGCGATCTGGTCCGCCGATGCGGCCTGCGATGTGCGACCGGCGGCTCCGGAGGTGATGGTGGAGCGGGGGCTGGAGCGGGGCGCCAACCCGGTCCGCAACGAACTGACCGTGGAGGTGCTGCAGAACGTGGCCTCGGCGCGGCTGGAACTTCGCGTGCGCCCGCTGCTGGAGCAGGTGGAGGTGATCCGGAGCAAGCCGCCGCGACCTGCCGAGCTCGAGCCCGGTCGCACCCGTCCCGGCCTGCCGCGGGTGCTGCACGCCGACGCCGGCCGATGGCGGGCGCATCTGGCGGGCTGGCGCGGCGAGGCCCCGGGCCTGGCCGCATGGGTGCTCTGCGAAGCGGGCCGCGCCATGGGGTACCGGGTGCAGGCAAGCTTCCAGACCACGCCGGTTGGACCCGGTCGACGTGCCTGGAGCCAGGTGCTGTTCACGCGGTTGCAGGCGGGCGAGGCGGCGCTGACGGCGCAGACGCCCTACGGCGAGGCGGACCTGCTGCTGGGCATGGACGCGGTGGAGACGCTGCGATCACTCGGGCCGGATCCGTTCCTGCGCGTGGCGGACCGCGATCGAACGTATGTGGTCGCCAACAGCGGCCCGCTGGACGACCAGGTGGATGAGGCACGCACGCGGGCCGCCATGGAGTTGACCGAGGCCGTGCGGCTGGCTGCCCGCGGGCCGGACGCCTGGGTGCGCGACGTGGCCACGCTGGCCCGGCGAACCTTCCTGACCGACCGACTGACCGATCTGGTGCTGCTGGGCGTGGCCTTCCAGCGAGGGGTGATTCCCGTATCCGTGCAGGCGCTCGAGGCCGCCGTGCGACGTGCCGAGGCTCGGGGCTTCGGCCGGTGCCTCGAGGCCATGCAGTTTGGCCGCGTCATCGGTGCCGCGTCCGCGGATCCTGCTGGCGAGGGCGGGCACGACCCCGACCATCCGGTGGCTCTGGCGCGGCGGTTCCTGCTCGAGATCTCCCACAGCGGGCTCGCGGGCGCTCGGGCCGCGGCGCGACTTCGGCCGCTCTTCGGGCAGCTGCTGCGAAGAACGACCGCCTGGCGTCGCGATCCGGCGCTGCGGCCGGCCCAGCGCGACCTGGTCAACGGCCTGCATCGATGCTGGCTCTGGGGTGCGGCCAGTTACGCCGAGGCCTATGCCAGACTGCTGGACGCGATGCTGCCGGTTGGCAACCTGGCGGCGTGGGCGGCGCTTCCCCTGGCGGAGGCCATGCTGATCCGCGACAGCATCTTCGTGGCGACCATGTGCACCAGCCCCGAGCAGCGGCGGCTCACGCGGCGGCGGCTGGACGTGCGGCCTGGCCGTGGCGACCGCATGGAGCGTCGCTTTCTCTACCGGGTCGAGGCCACCTTGCTGGGGCGATTCGTCCGCCTGGACTTCCGGTCGAGTGACTGGCCGGCGCGACTGCTTCGCCTGCTCAGCCACGTGCTGCCCCACGGCGTGCGCGGCCGGCCGCCGGCGAGGGACCTGCGCGACGCGGTGGTGGAGCTGTGTGCCCGCGCCGCCGCGGAACCCGCGATGGCGACGGCCTTCGAGTCGGCCATCCGGCGGCTGCATGCGGCCGCCGAGGCGGGATCGCTCCACGGCATGCCGGCCGAGGAGGTGCGGGCCATGACCGCAGCGGCGATGCGCGGCGAGATGCCCACGAGCTGAAGTCAGCCGGCGGCGCGAGCCTCGTGCCGCAGCTGCCCGCACGCGGCGGCGATGTCGCGCCCGCGGCTGGCGCGGATGTGCGTGTTCACGCCGCCCGCGCGCAGGGTCTCCTGGAAGCGGTGCACGTGCTCGGTGGCGGGGCGCGTCCACGGCAGGCCTGCCACCTCGTTCCAGCGGATCAGGTTCACGTTGGCCCGGATGGTGCGGGCCACCCGCGCCAGTTCCTCGGCATGCCCGATGGCGTCGTTGAACCCGCCGAGCAGGATGTACTCCAGGGTGATCTCGCGGCCGGTCTTGCGGAACCACTCCTGGCAGGCGTCCAGCAACTCGGGAATCGTGCTGTACTCGGCCCACGGGATGATCTGCCGACGCAGCTCGTCGTTGGGCGCGTGCAGGCTCAGGGCCAGCGTGACCGGGATCTCGAAGTCCATCAGCTTGCGGATGGCCGCGGGCAGCCCCACGGTGCTCACGGTGATCCTTCGGGCGCTGATGCCCAGGCCCCACTCGGCATGAAGTGTCCGGATGGCTCCGGTCACGGCCTCGAAGTTGGCCAGCGGCTCGCCCATGCCCATGAAGACCACGTGGCTGATCCGCTCCACGCCGTCGAGCCTCCTGAGCCGCCAGACCTGCTCCACGATCCTGCCACGCGAGAGATTGCCCTCGAGTCCGCCGATGCCGCTGGCGCAGAATCGACATCCCACCGGACAGCCCACCTGGCTTGACACGCATGCGGTGCGGCGCGCCTCGGCTGGAATCATCACGCACTCCGTGCGACGCTCCTGCTGGCCCGCCACCGGCAACGTCACGGTGCCGGGCTCGGCCGCCCGGGGCCAGCCCATCAGCAGCTTCTGGGTGCCGTCGGTGGCCAGCTGGTGCGTGCGGACCTCGCCCTGCTCGAACACCATCTCGCTGGCCAGCATCGCGCGGGCGGATCTGGACAGGTTGGTCATGGCGGCGGCGTCGCTCACGCCGCGTCCATAGACCCACTCCAGCAGTTGGCGTGCGGCGAAGGCGGGCAGCCCGCGATCGGCCACCCAGGCCTGCAATGCGGCCGCGTCCAACTCGAAGAAGGCGGCGGGGGCCGTCATGTGCCGCTCAGGCCGTGGCGCCGATGGTCAGGTCCACGGTGCGGTGCGGGATGCGTCGCTCGTCAAGCCATGCGTGCAGCAGCGGCCCGCTGTCCGTGCGCACCACGCGCCGCTCGCCCGGATCCACGCCACGCTGCCGCATCAGCTCCTTGAGCGTGCCGGGCAGGCCGAACTCCACCTCCTCGCGGTAGATGTCGCGTTGCTCCACCTCGCCGCCAAAGCGCTCGATCAGCTCCACGATCAGGTCGTGGACCAGGTCCTCGGGAGCGCTGGCCCCGGCGGTGATCAGCACCGTCTTCACCCCCTCGAACCACTCGGGCTTGAGCTCGCTCCGGTCGTCGATCAGGCGTGCGGCCGTGCCCACGTTCTCGCTGATCTCGGTCAGCCGAACGGAATTGCTGCTGTTCCGGCTGCCCACCACCAGCACCAGGTCCACGTCGGGCGCGATGGCGCGCACGGCGCGCTGCCGGTTGGTGGTGGCGTAGCAGATGTCGCTCGAGGGCGGCTCCTTCAGGTTGGGGAAGGCCTTCTTGAGGGCGTGGATGATCACCTCGGCGTCGTCGGTGCTGAGCGTGGTCTGGGTCAGGTACACCAGCTTGTCGGGATCGTGGATCGTGAGGCCGGGAATGTCCGCGGGGCTCTCCACCACCTGAATGGCGTCGGGCGCCTCGCCGCGCGTGCCAACCACCTCCTGGTGGTTCAGGTGGCCCACCAGCAGGATCTGGTAGCCCGCCTTGGCGTAGCGGATGGCCTCGTTGTGCACCTTGGTCACCAGCGGGCAGGTGGCGTCGATGGCGGTCAGCCGCCGCTCGCGAGCCTGCTGCCGCACCGCTGGGCTCACGCCGTGGGCGCTGAAGACCGCGATCGAGCCCTCGGGCACGTCGGCCAGGTCCTCGATGAACTTCACGCCCCGGTCGCGGAACCGCTCCACCACGTGCCGGTTGTGCACGATCTCGTGGAAGACGTAGATGGGCTCGCCCGGGCAGAGATCGAGCAGCTGGTCCACCACGTCGATGGCCATGTAGACGCCAGCACAGAAGCCGCGGGGATTGGCAAGGATCAGCTTCATGAAGTCCGCGATCATAGCTCCCTGGCTGCTACCCTCCTGCCGATGCAGGCCACCACCACGGGACCGGTCGTGTGGATCGACGGACGTCTCATGGCGCCCGAGCAGGCCATGGTCAGCGTGTACGACCACGCCTTGCTCTACGGCGACGGAGTGTTCGAGGGCATCCGCGTGTATGGCGGACGGATCTTCAAGATGCGATCGCACCTGCAGCGGCTCATGGGCGGCTGCGAGGCCATCCGGCTCAAGCCGGAACTGGGGATCGAGAGACTGGAGTCCGCGTTGCGGGAGGCGGTGGCGGCCAGCGGCCTGCAGGACGCCTACATCCGGCTGATCGTGACCCGGGGCAAGGGTGGCCTGGGCCTGAATCCCTTCCATTGCCCAAGGCCCGGCACCATCATCATCGTGGACCGGATTCACCTGTATCCCCGCGAGATGTACGAGCAGGGCATGCCCATCATCGTGGCGAGGCGGCCGAGGATTCCCGCCGCGTGCCTGGACCCGGCCATCAAGAGCCTGAACTACCTCAACAACGTGCTCGCCAAGATCGAGGCCCTCGACGTGGGGCTCTTCGAGGCGATCATGCTCAACACCGACGGCTTCGTGGCCGAGTGCACCGGGGACAACATCTTCATGGTGCAGGGAGGCGTGATCCACACGCCGCCGGTCACGGCCGGCATCCTTCGGGGCATCACGCGAAGGTTCGTCATCGACCAGTTGGCGGGGCGGGTGGGTTGCGCCGTGCAGGAGCGCCCGTTGCGCCTGGAGGAGGTGCTCGCCGCCGACGAGGTCTTCCTGACGGGCACGGCCGCCGAGGTGATCGGCGTGAGCCACATCGACAAGCGACCGATCGGTGTCGGGGGCGTCGGCCCGGTGACGCGCCGGCTCATGGAGGCCTTTGCGGCCGTGGTGCGGCAGCAAGCCCCCGAGGACTGATCGGTGGCCGAGGGCATCACCTCCCGCGTGCTGGACCGCGTGGCGCTGGTGGGCCTGGCGGTGGTGAGCCTTCTGGTGCTGCTGGTGGCCCTGACCCGAAGCGCCGAGGCCGGGCGTCTGCTCGGTGGCACCGTGGTCGGCCTGGTGGGCTACGCCCTGGGCCGCGGATCGCTGCGTGTGCGGCCACCGTGGACCGTGCTTGGCTGGGCTGGCGTGGGCGCCGCCGCGGCAGCCACGGCCGTGTCATGGTTGGCGATCTGGGGAGGGTTTGGGCAGGCCTCCGAGGAAGCCCTCGCACGGTGGATCGGAGGTCTTGGGGCCTTCGCCATGCTGGTGGCCGACATCGGGGCCCTGGGCAGTTTCACGCTGCGGCGACCGCTGGACCGGTGGGTGCGAGGCGTGGCGCTCCTCGGCATGGGTCTGGGCGTGAGCCTGGTCGAGATCGCCTGCATCACGGGCGACGGGGAGGTGCTCGAGTTGCTCGGTCGGCAGGTGCCCTGGGCCTACTGGGTGGTGGGTGTCACGGCCGCCGTGGCCAGTCACGCGGCGGTCCCCATCTTGGGTCGAATGGAGCGGCAGCGGGAGGTCCGGCGTCTGGCCACGCTGCCGGACCGGGCGGTGGCCACACTCCAGTGCCCGCGATGCCAGAGGTGGCTGCGGATGCATGCTGGCAGCGTGGCCTGCCCCCAGTGCCGCCTGGCGATCACGCTTCAGTTCGAGGAGCCCCGGTGCGGGTGCGGCTATCCGCTGCACCGCCTGGCAGGCGACGCGTGCCCGGAATGCGGCCGTCACATCCCGCCCCAGCAGCGCTGGGCCACCGCCGACGGCACGCCCATGCCCCCGGTCACCCCGCCCGCCATCTAGCGATCAGCGGTCCGAGTCGCCCACGGTGATCGCCACGGCCTGCGGCCTCTCGCGGGGGGCCTCGGCATGCAGTTGCCGCGGACGGTGCAGCGACCAGTCGCGCACCGCCAGATCCGGGCTGTCCGGCCCGTCATGCACCTTGAGCAGGTCGTAGCGGTTGTCTCTCTGCGCCGGCAGGAAGCCAGCGTCACGGATCAGCCGACAGATCTCGGCCTGGTTCAGGCAGTGGGTGGTGCCGGCGCTCGAGACCACGTTTTCCTCCATCATCACGCTGCCCATGTCGTTGGCACCGTAGCGCAGGCCTGTCTGTCCGACCAGCGGCCCCATGGTCACCCAACTGCTGCCGATGCTCCACACGTTGTCAAGGTGAAGGCGGCTCACGGCCTGCGTGCGCAGGTAGTCGGTGCTGCCGCTGCGGCGCACCCGCCGGCCGAACTCCGGATGCATGTCCTTGGACCCCGTGCCGTCCAGCCGCGCGACCACGTCGCCGGGGAACGGCGAGGCCAGGTCGTCACCCGGCGCCTCGCCCCAGTCCCGGGCCCGACCCAGCGGCGTGTTCTCGCGCTGAAAGGGCCAACTGATGAAGGCCATGCAGCGGCCGCCCCCATGAGACCCGAAGTCATGGATGGCGCGGTCCTGCCACGCCCGCACCTGGTCCATGTGGTGGACACGGTCGGCGAAGCCCTCGATGTGGCCGAACATCATGGTCGCGCTGGTGTTCATGCCCAGGCGATGCGCCTCGCGCATCACCGTGAGCCACTCGTCGCCGCTGCACTTGCCCAGGCCGATCTTGCGTCGCACGGCGGGGGCGAAGATCTCGCCGCCGCCGCCGGGCACGCTGTCCAGGCCTGCGTCGCGCAGGCGCCGCAGCACGAACGCCA
>JBJOGW010000024.1:0-40677 GCA_046048055.1 Planctomycetota bacterium | reverse complement strand
GGAATCGCGTCAGATCCACGGTGACCTTGTCCCCGGGCTTGGCGTCCTTGGCATGGGGATCGCGAACCACGATGGGCTCCCGGAGCGAGCGACCGTCCGGATGCACGATCCAGCGGCGGCCATCCTGCTGCAGCGTCCCGGCGAAGCGCGTCCGACCGCGGGTGATCACCTCGAGCACGCGGCCCGTTGGACCCTCGACACCCGCGGCGCCACGGCCCGGCGCCCGCCAGCCCCGAGAGCGCCGCACCACGGCGGCTCGCACCCGGTCGCCGGTCATGGCATCGCCCACGCTGCCCTCGGGGATGAACAGGTCTCCTTCGTGCGAGAGCTTCTCGGGCCTGACGAAGGCGTGGCCGCGCTGCGTGACAAAGATGCGACCGACCACCTCGTCCTCGTGCTGCGGCAGGCGCACACGTCCCCGGTCATCGGCCTCCAGCCGGCCCTCGTTGGTCAGGCGGCCCAGTGCCTCGTCGAAGGCCCACCGATCCTCGCTGGCCACCCGCAATCGCTTGGCCAGCGTGTCCGGATCCAGCGGCCGCTCGCCCGTGTGGAGAAGGTCCTGCAGGATCCGGTCGATGAAGCGAAGTGGCATCGGCGGAGTCTACGGTTCACGCTCACGGTCCCGGGCTCTTGCCGCCGAAGATGTCGTCCAGCGCGCCGCCGATGCCCTGCTTCAGGCCCTCGCCCGCCTTGTCCAGCACTTCGCCCACGCCGCCGCGAATGGTCTCCACGGGCCCCTGCAGCTCCGCAGGCAGCGCTTGCACGCTGTTCTGAAGCGCTTGGCGCAGGCCGCCGACCACCTCGTCCGAGAGGCCCTCGATGTTGGCCGTGACCGTGGCCTGCAGCACGCTGCCGATCACCACACCGCTGAGTTCGCTGGCCAGCACGTCGACGCTGCCGTCGCTCTTGACGTCCTTGAGCACGATGTCAGGCAGCTTGGCCTCGACCACGCCCTTCTTGCCGCCCACCAGGTCGCGCAGCCGCACCTTCACCCCCTCCATCCGGAACTCCTGCACCACGATCACGCGGCTCGGCCCCGCGTCGGGCCGGGGCGCCACCGGCTTGTCGCCACCGGTGTCGGGCAGGTTCTCGCTGATGCGGTCCACGTTGAGCTTGCCCTGCGCATCCTTCTCCAGCGTGACCGTGAGGTCACGGACGGTGATGTTGCGAATGGTGGCGGTCTGCGCCATGAGCTCGCCCAGACGCGCGGTCAGCGATGCCTGTCCCAGCGAGGCGAAATCCGGGTCGGTGTATCCCGTGGGATTGGCCACGACCAGCCCCCGGATGCTGCTCGTCTCGCCGATCAGGCCGATGCTGGCGCCCCGCAACGTGACGGGCACGCCCAGCACCTGGGAACCCACCACCTGGATGCCGGTACGGGCGATCACGTCGATGGCGAGCACGCCGATCAGCGCCAGTCCCACCACCAGCGCAGCCACGCCGAGCAGCACCTTGCCGAGGATGCCGCCCTTGCGACGGCCCTTGGGCGCGACGCGTCGCTTCATGTTGCCCTGGCCTCGGCCGACTCGGGATGGGTGAATCGCTTGCACGCGTGGCTCCTTGGTGCTGGGTGAGGGCTTGGGCGCATCACCCGAGCCGGCCTTCGGGGACTTGGCGGCACCGCCCGGGGCGGCACCGTCACCGGCGGCCGACGTGGCCTCGGCGGGCTTGGGCTGTTCCGCCTTGCGGTCGGCTTCGGCGGCCTTGGCATAGCCGTCACTACGGTAGTCGGTCTCGTAGAAGCCTGCACCCTTGAAGAGCACGCCGGCGCCGATCCCGATCTTTCGACGCACCTTGCGCTTGCCGCATCGCGGACAGGTGCGTTCGGGCGGGGCCGTGATGGACTGGAACTTCTCGAACTGGTGCCCGCACGCGTCGCAGAGGTACTCGTAGGTGGGCATGGCTCACTCCGAGGGATGCACCGCAACCTTGGCCGGCCGCAGGATCGATTCGCCGATCCGGTAGCCGCCCTGGAACACCATGCTCACGCAGCCGGGTTCCACGCCCTCGGCGGCCTGCCGCATCACCGCCTCGTGCACGCCCGGGTCGAAGGGCTCGCCCACCGCCGGCTCGATCCGCTCCACGCCCACGCTCTCCAGTCCCTTGAGCAGCTGGTCGCGCAGCATGGCCAGGCCCTGCACGGCCTGCTCCGCGCTCATCGCCTTCTGCTGCAGGGCCACGTCCACGTTGTCCAGCACGGGGAAGATGGCGCGCGCGGCGCCCATCACGCCCTGGGTGCGCGCACGGGACTCGTTCTCCACGCCGCGGCGTGCCGTGTTCTGCAGGTCCGCCACGGCGCGCAGGCGCGATTCCTTGAGGTCCGCCACCTCGCGTTCCAGGTCTGCGATCCGCCGATCGGTCGAGTCAGGCACGGCGGTGTCGGGTTCGTCCGGGGTGTCCTTGGTGGCATCCATGTTCACTGTCCCGTGAGGGAGTCCTTGAGGTCCTTCATCTTCTGCCAGAAGCCGCCCTCATGCGACTTCCGCACGTCCACCTTCTCCGTCTTGGCGTACTCCTCGAGCAGCTGCCGCTGACGCTCCGTGACCTTGCGCGGCACGTGCAGCATGATCATCGCCACCAGTTCGCCGCGGCGACGCGTGCGCAGGTCGGGAAGACCGCGATCGGGCACGTGCAGCGTGTCGCCCTGCTGGGTGCCGGGGCGGATCTCCAGCGTCACCGGGCCGTCCAGGCTGTCCACCTCGACCGAGCCGCCGAGCACCGCCTGGGCGTAGCCCACCGTGACCGGCATGATGAGGTCGTTGTCCTGCCGCTCGAAGCGTTCGTCAGCGGCCACGTGCACCACCACGTGCAGATCACCGCGCACACCCGCGCCGCTGGTGCTGGCGTCGCGGCGAGGGGGCTCGCCCTCGCCCTGCACGCGCACCACCTGGCCGTCCTGGATGCCCTGCGGGATGGCCACCTCGATCTTGCGGTTCACGCGCATGCGCCCGCTGCCGCGGCATGCCACGCACTTGTCGGTGACCACCTTGCCGCCACCGCCGCAGTTGGGGCAGGCGGTGACCATGCGGAACATGCCGCCGAGCCCCGTCTGCTGGACCTGACCGCGGCCCTGGCACGTGGAACAGGTCACGGGCTTCGAGCCTGGCTTGGCGCCGTCGCCCTGGCAGGTGCCGCAGACCTCGGCCCGTGCGAAGTTCACCTCACGCTTGCAGCCCTTGAGCACCTCCACCAGCTGCACCTCGACCTCGGTCTGCAGGTCGAAGCCGCGTGCCACGCCGCCGCCCCGCCGGCCGCCGCCCATGCCGCCGCCGAAGATGTCGTTGAACATGGAGAAGATCTCCTCCACGTGCATCGAGCGGAAGTCGTGGTGCGGGTTGCCGCGCAGGCCCGCGTGGCCGTGCTGGTCGTAGAGCCGCCGCTTCTCGTGGTCGCCCAGCACCTCGTAGGCCTCGGCGCAGGCCTTGAACTCGGTCTCGGCCTCGGCATTGCCCGGATTGCGGTCGGGGTGCCACTTCATGGCCAGGCGGCGATAGGCGCGCTTGATCTCCTCGCCGGAGGAGTTCCTCTCGACGCCCAGGATCTCGTAGTAGCAGCGCTGCGTGGCCATGCGTGTTCCGTGGAAACGAGAAAGGGACCGGGCCGGGCGCGAAGGCCGACCCGGTCCCCTGGGTCAACGCTTCGAAGCGATCAGTGCACGCTCTCTTCGACCGGCTCGGCCTCGTCCTTCAACTCAGTCACCAGCACATCGGTGGTGAGCATCAGGCCAGCCACGCTGGCCGCGTTCTGCAGGGCGGTGCGGGCCACGAGCGCCGGGTCGATGATGCCGACCTTGACCAGGTCCTGGTACTCGCCGGTGCCGGCGTTGTAACCGAAGCCACCCTTGCCCTCGAGCACCTTCTCCACGGTCACGTCGCCGTCGACGCCCGCGTTGGTGGCGATCTGCCAGCAGGGAGCGCGCATGGCGCCGGCCACGATGTCGAAGCCGAACTTCTCGTCACCGTCGGCCTTGCCCCGCGCCTTCTGCACGGCCTCGATGGCTCGCAGGAAGGCCACGCCGCCGCCGGGCACGTAGCCCTCCTTGGCGGCCGCGCGGGTGGCATGGATGGCGTCGTCCACGCGGTCCTTCTTCTCCTTGAGCGCGGTCTCGGTGGCCGCGCCCACGTTGATGACCGCCACGCCGCTGGTGAGCTTGGCATGGCGCTCCATGAGCTTCTCGCGGTCGTAGTCGCTGGTGCTCTTGTCGTGCTGGGCCTTGATCTGCGCGGCACGGGCCTCCACGTCCTTCTTCTTGCCGGCGCCCTGGACCAGGATGGTCTCGTCCTTGCCCACCACCACGCGCTTGGCCGAGCCGAGCTCGTCCAGCTTGACGTCCTCCAGATTGCGGCCCAGGTCCTCGGCGAAGAAGGTGCCACCGGTCAGCACGGCGATGTCGCCAAGCATGGCCTTGCGGCGATCGCCGAAGCCGGGAGCCTTGACCGCGCACACCTGCAGCACGCCACGCAGGCGATTCACCACGAGCGCCGCCAGGGCCTCGTTCTCGACCTCCTCGGCGATGATCAGCAACTGCTTGCCGGACTGGGCCACCTTGTTCAGGAGCGGCAACAGGTCGGCCAGGTTGGAGATCTTCTTCTCGTAGATGAGGATGAGCGGATTCTCCAGCGTGCATTCCCCGCGCTTGGGATCGGTCATGAAGTAGGGGCTGAGATAGCCCTTGTCGAAACTCATGCCCTCGACGTACTCCAGAGTGGTCTCGGCGGTCTTGCCTTCCTCCACCTCGACCACGCCGTCGGCGCCCACGCGGTCGATCGCCTCGGCGATCAGCTTGCCCAGCTGCACATCATGGTTGGCGCTGACCGTGGCGATCTTCTCCAGGTCGGCCCGGCCACGGCACTTCTCCGCCATCTCCACGATGGCCTCGCCCGCGGTCTCGGCGGCTGCATTCACGCCCCGTTGCAGGGCCACCGGGTTGGCGCCGCTGGCCACGTACTTCAGGCCGCCATTGAAGATGGCCGCTGCCAGCACGGTGGCGGCGGTGGTTCCGTCACCGGCCACGTCGGCGGTCTTCTTGGCCACCTGGTGCACCAGCTTGGCGCCCATGTTCTCGAAGGGCTGCGGCAACTCGACCTCCTTGGCCACGCTCACACCGTCCTTGGTGACGGAGGGGCTGCCGAAGGACTTCTGCACGACCACGTTGCGGCCGGTGGGGCCCATGGTCACGGCCACGGCCTGGGCGATCTGGTCCACGCCGCGCTTCAGTTCCGCCTGCGCGGCGGCCTTGAACTTCATCTGCTTGACGCTCATGAGTGTGTCCTTTCGGGGGTGCGGCTCAGGCCTCGACCAGGCCCAGCAGTTCGCTCTCGCGCACGATGAGGTGCTTCACGTTCTTGATCTCGAGCTCGGTGCCGGCGTACTTGCCGAACACCACGGTGTCGCCCTTCTTCACCATCGGCTCCTGGCGCTTGCCGTTGTCGAGCAGCTTGCCGGGGCCCACGGCGATCACCTTGCCCTGCATGGGCTTCTCCTTGGCGCTCTCGGGCAGGAACAGGCCGCTGGCGGTCTTGGTCTCGGCGTCGAGCGGCTTGACCAGGATGCGGTCTTCGAGGGGACGGACGGTGGTGGACATGGTCTTGTTCTCCTGAATGCGAATGGATGTGCGGGATACTGGATCAGTGGTCGTGCCCGTGGCCACCGGCGGGGGCCTCGTCCTTGGGCTTGGGCGCCTCGGTCACGGTGCAGTCGGCGGTGAGCAGCAGGCCCGCCACGCTGGCGGCGTTCTGCAGCGCGCATCGGTCAACCTTGGCGGGCGTGAGCACGCCCTGTTCCATCAGGTCGCCGTAGGTGCGGGTGAGCGCATTGAAGCCCTCGTTGCCCTTGCGGTCCGCCACCTTGCTCACCACCACGGAACCCTTCTCGCCGGCGTTCTCGGCGATGGTCCGCAGCGGAACCGACAGGGCCTCGATCACGGCATCGAAGCCGAAGGCCATGTCGCCCTCCATGGAGGCCCGGGCCTTCTTCAGGGCGGGGATGCATCGGATGAAGCTGGTGCCGCCGCCGGCCAGCACGCCCTCGGCCACCGCGGCCCGGGTGGCGTGCAGCGCATCCTCCACGCGACCCTTCTTCTCCTTGAGCTCGGTCTCGCTGCTGGCACCCACCTTGATCTGGGCCACGCCGCCGGCCAGCTTGGCCAACCGCTCCTGCAGTTTCTCGCGGTCGTAGTCGCTGTCGGTGGTCTCCATCTCGGAGCGGATCCGCTCGCAGCGGGCCTTGATCGACGCCGTGCTGCCGGCGCCCTCGATCACGGTGGTGTTGTCGGCATCCACGGTGACCTTCTTGGCCTGGCCCAGCTGCTTGATCGTGACCTTGTCCAGGTCCACGCCAAGATCCTTCATGATGGCCTCGCCGCCGGTCAGGATGGCGATGTCCTCGAGCATGGCCTTGCGGCGGTCACCGTAGCCGGGCGCCTTCACGGCGCACACGTTCAGCACGCCGCGCATCTTGTTGATCACCAGCGTGCTCAGGGCCTCGCCGGTCACGTCCTCGGCGATGATCAGCAGCGGACGCTTGGTGTCCATCACCTTCTCCAGGAAGGGCACCAGCTTGGTGATGCTGTCGATCTTGTCCTCGTAGACCAGCACCAGGGCCTTGTCGAAGCTCACCGTCATCTTCTCGGTGTCGTTCACGAAGTTGGCGCTCAGGTAGCCGCGGTCGAACTGCATGCCCTCGACCACGTCGACCACGGTCTCCAGGCCCTTGCCCTCCTCCACGGTGATCACGCCGTCCTTGCCCACCTTGTCAAAGGCGGTCGCCATCATCTTGCCCACCTCGACGTCGTTGTTGGCGCTGATGCTGGCCACGGCGGCGATGCCGCCCTTGACGCCCGCAACGGGCCTTGCCATGCCCGCGATCTGCTCGGTGGCCAGCGTGACGGCCTTGCGGATGCCGCGCACCAGGGCGTTGGCCTCGGCACCGCTGGCGATGTACTTGAGTCCGCTGCGGAAGATGGCCTCGGCCAGCACGGTGGCGGTGGTGGTGCCATCGCCGGCATCGTCACTGGTCTTGCTGGCAGCCTCCTTGACCAGCTTGGCGCCCATGTTCTCCACCTTGCAGCGAAGCTCGATCTCCTCGGCCACGCTCACGCCGTCCTTGGTGACGGTGGGGCCGCCCCAGCTCTTGTCCAGCACGGCGTTGCGGCCGCGAGGGCCCAGCGTGCTCTTCACGGCGGCGGCCAGCTTCTCCACGCCGGCCAGCAGGCCCTTGCGGGCATCGGTGTCGAATGCGAGTTCCTTGACGGACATGGATGCGTCTCCTGATGCGTGCGGAATCGAACCTTGGTCTGGTGCCGGGCGATCGCCCGGGCGTGCGGGAACCGGATCAATTGGCGTGCCAAAGCGCAGTGTTGTTGAGCGGACCCGTCGACCTCGATCGCAAGGTTGAGATCGGATCACTCAAGCGGGCCCGAGTTCACAAGACCCTGTCAATGAATTACTTGTGATCGAATCGCGCCGATGGCGAAGCGGCTTTGCGGATATTGATTATAAGACTTTGTGTGTAACGCGCCAGCATCCGCCGCAACCGCTGCCATCTCGGCAGCGGCAGGGCGCGGGCTAGCCGACCGCCTCGTCGAGCCGCGGCTGCGGAAGCAGCAAGGCCCGGGCGATCCACCAGGCGTTGGCGGTCAGGTACGCGGCCCCCATCAGCAACAGGGCCGCCAGGCAGCCGGCACCCGCCTGCATGCCGATCGCCACCTCCGGCCAGCCCACGCGGGCTCGCACGATGGGAGCGGCCACCGCCAGCACCATTGCCAGCGCTGCACAGGTGTTCATGCCACGCACGCTCTGTCTTGCGGCGCCGGCTTCGGAGAAGGTCTGGGATCGTCGCCCCGTGATGTTGAACAGCACCTGCGTGGCGCTCAGCGTGATGGCCATGCCCGGCAGTTGCAGTGCCACGCCGGCCCACGGCAGCGAGCGACGGACGGGATCGGAGAGGAATGGCGCGTTCCACTGCATCACGCCGGCCGCCGCCGCTGCGGCCATCCATGCGAGCAGTCCGATCCACATCCATCGGTGCCAGCGTCCAAGTTCGGCACGCAGGGGTGCCTCGTGACGTCCAGTGGCCCACGGCATGGCCGCAAGGCATGTCGCCAGCACCGCGGCCGAGAGCAGCCATCCCCACAGCCGCACGCGACCCGGGAACGGGCTTTCCTGATTGGTCAGGCCGCCGACAAGGTCCAGCATCGGTCCGCCCAACTGCAGGGCCACGCACAGCAGCGTGGCCAGGGCCAGCAGCAGCACCAGCGCGGCCACCCGGCCCGGATGCCGCAGCGCCGCCAACCTTCGAAGTCCTGGATCCACGCTCACGGCAAGCGAGGCCGCCACCGCGGTGCCGCACTCCGGGCAACGTCCGAGCGCCGCGAGTCCGCGCAGCGAGTGCCGGCAGCGGACGCATGAGAGCGATGCCTGCACGGTGGACATGACGGACAGGTTTATACTCGCATGACTCCCGAGCGTGCGAGCACGATGCAGGAAATCGAACCACAGCATGTCTCGGGAGCCGGTCGCGCGGCGGTGGTGCTGCTCTCGGGCGGTCTCGACAGCGCGGTCACGCTGGCCTGGATGCGGAGCCAAGGCTTCCGCTGCGTGGCCCTGAGTTTCGACTATGGCCAGCGGCACCGGCACGAGCTGGCGTGTGCCGAGCGGGTCGCCATGGCCCTGGAAGCGGCGGATCATCGCGTGGCACGCATCGATCTGGGGGCCTTCGGCGGCAGCGCGCTCACCGCCGACCTGCCCGTGCCCAAGGATCGCGACGTGAGCCTTGGCCAGGACATACCCATCACCTACGTGCCCGCGCGCAACGCGGTGTTCCTGACCATGGCCCTGGGCCTGGCCGAGACGCTCGATGCCCGGGACCTGGCTTTGGGAGTGAACGCGCTGGACTACAGCGGATATCCCGATTGCAGGCCCGACTTCATCGAGTCGTTCGAGCGGATGGCCAACCTGGGCACGCGAGCCGGTGTGGAGGCGGCGGGGCATGGCGAGCCGTGGTTCCGCGTGCACGCGCCGCTGCTGCGGCTCTCCAAGGCGGGGATCATCCGGCTGGGCATGCGGCTTGGCGTGGACTTTGCCCTCACCAGCAGCTGCTACGACCCGGGTTCACATGGCCAGGCCTGCGGTCGCTGCGACGCGTGCCAGCTGCGGGCGCGAGGCTTCGCCGAGGCGGGCTTGCGCGATCCGCTGGTCCCTTGAGCGGGACCGAGATCAGACGTCGAGGTTCTTCACCTCGAGCGCGTGCTTCTCGATGTAGCTGCGCCGTCGCTCCACGTCCTCGCCCATGAGCACGGCGAACAGGGCATCGGCATTGCTGGCCTGGTCCCAGGTCACGCGGAGCAGCGTGCGCCGAGCCGGATCCATGGTGGTGTCCCAGAGCTGGACCGCCTCCATCTCGCCCAGGCCCTTGAATCGCTTGACTTCGATGCCGCGACGGCCCACCTCGTGGAGCTTCTGCAGGATGCTGGGCACGTTGGGCACTTCCACGCTCTCGCCGGGCTTGCCCTTGTCGCCCTCGACCGACCATGCGAACCGCGTGGGCAGCTTCTCGCCCGTCACGCTTTCCTGCTGCACAAGGGTCCAGTCCTTGCCCGTGATGCCCAGCCCGGCAAGCGACTCGAGCAGCCGCTCGATCTCGCGGTTCTCGTGCAGCACGCGCAGCGTGGCGCGCCGCGCCGGATCGCCCTCGGATGGGCCGCCCAGATCGGTCAGCGTCAGGCCCAGGGCCTGCACGCGGGCCATGGCCTGGGCCTCGCTGTGGCACAGCTCGTCGCCTTCGCGCCACACCAGCTGCCAGCCGGGCAGGCGGCCGTTGCCCTCGGGATCGGCACTGCGTGCCGCCAGCAGTCGCGGGAACTCGATGCCGCGGTAGAGGCTGATGCGGGCCAGCTCGTCCAGCCGGCCCAGTTCGCGAATGAGTCGCCGCAGCTCGTCGCCCTGAATGGTGGCCTCGGGCGCGCCGTGCGCGTCGCGGATCCGCAGCGTGGCGCTCGAGCGCAGCGCCAGGTCCACCAGCACCTCGTTCATGCGGTGGTCGTTCAGCACGTACTCCACGCTCTTGCCCCGTGCCACCTGGTAGAGCGGCGGCTGGGCGATGAACACCTTGCCGCCGCGGATCAGCTCGGGCATCTGCCGGAAGAAGAAGGTGAGCAGCAGCGTCCGGATGTGGCTGCCGTCCACGTCGGCATCGGTCATGATGATGATCCGGCCGTAGCGAAGCTTGCTGGCGTCGAAGTCCTCGCCGATGCCGCACTGCAGGGCCTGGATCAGCGTGCGGATCTCCTCGAAGGCCAGCACCTTGTCCAGTCGCGCCTTCTCCACGTTGAGCAGCTTTCCGCGAAGCGGCAGGATGGCCTGGTGCACATGGTCGCGGCCGCCCTTGGCGCTGCCGCCCGCGGAGTCGCCCTCCACGATGAACAGCTCGGTGCGCTCCACCTCGTTGCTGCTGCAGTCGGCCAGCTTGTGCGGCATGCCGCCGCTGTCGAGCGCGCCCTTGCGCTTGATCAGTTCGCGGGCCTTGCGCGCGGCCTCACGGGCCTCGGCGGCCAGCTTGGCGCGATTCACGATCAACTTGGCGTCGGAGGGGTTCTCCTCGAGCCAGGCGCCCAGCTGCTCGGTGATGGCGGCGCTCACGAAGGGCTCCACCTCGGGGTTGAGCAGCTTCTCCTTGGTCTGGTTGTTGAAGGTGGGGTTGCGCAACTTCACGCTCACCACCGCGGTCAGGCCCTCGCGCAGGTCGTCGCCGGTGGGGACGAAGTCCTTCTCCTTGAAGAGTCCCATGCGCTTGCCGTAGCCGTTGATGGCCACGGTGAGCGCCTTGCGGAAGGCCGTCACGTGCGTGCCGCCGTCGCGGTTGGGGATGTTGTTGCCGAAGGCGAGCAGGTTCTCCGCCATGGCATCCGTGTACTGCAGCGCCAGCTCGGCGCGCATGCCGCTCTCGCCATCCTCGCGGCGGATGGCGATCACGGGACTGGTGGTGGCCTTGCTGGCGTTCAGGTGCTTCACGTAGCCGGCCAGGCCGGTCTCGTCGAAGAACAGCTCCTCGCGCGGCTGCCCGCTGGCGTCCACACGCTCGTCGAGCAGGCGGATGCGCACGCCCGGGTTCAGGTACGCCAGCTCGCGCAGGCGGTGCTGCAGGATCTCGTGCCGCAGCGTGGTGTCCGGAAAGATCTGCGGGTCGGGCAGGAAGCTGATGCGGGTGCCGCTGCCGCCGCCGGAGCGCTTCTCCACCGTGTGGAGCGGCTCGCTGACGGCGCCGCGCTCGAAGGCGATGCGGTGCAGCGTGCCGTCCTTGAGCACCTCCACCTCGGTCCATGCGCTCAGCGCGTTCACGCACTTCACGCCCACGCCATGCAGACCGCCGGACACCTTGTACGCGCCGTTGTCGAACTTGCCGCCGGCATGCACCTCGGTCAGGATCACCTCCACGGCCGGGCGACCGTTGATGGCCGGGTTCTCGTGCTTCATGGGATCCACGGGCATGCCGCGTCCGTCATCGCTCACCGTGCAGCTGCCATCCACGCCCAGCACCACGGTGACGCTGCTGGCGAAGCCCGCCATGCATTCGTCGATGGCGTTGTCCACGCACTCGTAGACCAGATGGTGCAGGCCCTCGAGCCCGGTGCCGCCGACGTACATGCCTGGCCGCTTGCGGATGGCCTCGAGGCCCTCCAGGACCTGGATGCTCTCGGACGTGTACTGCGGCTCGGCGGGGTTCTCGTCGGGCCGAGGCTTGGCTGGCTTGGTCATGCTGGACACGGTGTGGGGGCTCTTGCGACCCTCGCGGGGGAGGGTGGTTTGGGGACCCTGCCGAGGCCCGCGTCGGGCTGCCGGAGGGAGATCCAGATTCTAGTCGAAACCCCTTGGAAACGCCCGCCGAGCGGCGTTTTATCCGGGCGGATTTTGCCGGTCATTTGGCGCGTCATGGCGGCGGCGTTCGCCACATGAACCCGCGACCGTTCTCGTAAAGTGTCAAGGTGGCCCGGACGCAATTCCGATGCCATGGTCTCTTCCGCACGCAGCCGTCGACCTCATGCCGCACGAATCCCGCGAGCCGACCGACCCGATGCTCGCCGCCCTGCGCGGTGCGGGGGTGATCACGCGCCGCGGCTTCCTGGCCATGGGCACGCTGGCCGCAGTGGGGTGCGCCAGCAGCACCACCGTGAGCCGACTGCCGGATCCGGTGCTTCGAAGCGTGACCAAGCCCGCCGTCTGCCCGCCGGTGCTGCCCGCCAAGCCGCGTGACTTCGACTTTCTTCACGCCCGACAGGACTGGAGCCGAGGGGTGGCGGTGCCCTCACTCATGAATCCCATGCTGCCGCCGCGGTGGATCACCCTGCACCACGATGGCATGAGCCCCTTTCAGGCGCGGGACCAGTACAGCGCCGCGGCCCGCATCGAGGTGATCCGCGTGAGCCACCGCAACAAGGGCTGGGGCGACATCGGCTACCACTACGTGATCGACCGCGGTGGTCGCGTGTGGGAGGGGCGCGACCTGAAGTGGCAGGGCGCGCACGTCAAGGACCACAACGAGGGCAACATCGGCATCTGCTGCCTGGGCAACTTCGACGAGCAGAGCCCCAGTGACGCGCAGCTGGATGCCGTGGAGCGCATGGTCAGTTGCCTCATGGAGCGGCATCGCGTGCCCGTGAACCGGGTGCGCAGCCACCAGGAGTGGCAGGGGGCGCGCACGGCGTGCCCCGGACGAAGCCTGCAGCGGGAGTTCGTGTCGATGCGTCGGCAGGAACTCAGCCGCGTGGCGGTGCCGGAAGCGGGCTCGGTCCGGGCCTGAGCACGGTTCATGAGGGATCGGATGGTGGCGCCTCGGTGGAGGCGTTGGGTGGTGGCACGCCCAGCGAGGCGCGGGCCCGGGCCTGGCGGCTGGCGCGGGCGCGACGCTCGTCGGCCTTCATGCGACGCTCAAAGCCGGGGTCGCCCGCCTCCTGACGGTTCAGCAGTCGCCACAGCGCCCAGGCCAGCACGCCGAAAGCCACGAATGTGAGCAGCGTCTTCACGGGGCCAGTGTGCCGGGGCACGAGGCAAATGAAAAGGGGCCGCCACCCCCGTTGGGTGGCGACCCCTTGAAAGGGCAGGGTGATGACCTGTGCCTCAGCGGCGGCGCCGGCCAGCGACCAGTCCGGCCAGGCCAAGCAGCGCTGCGGCGCCGGGGGCGGGCACGGCGTTGATGGTGAAGTTGTTGAAGTAGGGCTCGCTGTTGCCGCCGTTGTTGGAGTTGCCGGTGAAAAGGGCGAAGCGGGAGAGAGCGCCGTTCACGGCGAAGGTGGCCGAGTACGTGCCCGAACCATCACGATCATTCGCGGTCACGGTGACGCTGGTCGCGGTGGTCTGGGTGAACGTCCAGGTCATCGCGTTCGTGCCGTAGCCAAAGCCGATGTCCGAAACAGTGCCGGATGCGGACTGGATGCCGATCGCGCCGGAGTTGTAGTTGTAGATCGTCATCGCGAGGTTGTTGCCCGTTCCCGTGAAAAGGCGGAAGCCCTTCGTGCCAACATCGCCAGAGCCCTGATCCCAGTTGATGCCCCACTGCAGGCTGAAGGAGTCGCCAACTCCGAGGGCATTGTTGAATGAGCGATAGGCAAAGGCCTGCGCCATGCCTGAACCGCTGCTGGAGGCGTCAGAACCGTTGGCGTACAGCGCGAAGGCTGAGGATCCCATGCCAGTCACGCCGATGTTCCCGGGGTTGCCGATGAAAGCGCCCTTATAGCCACCGCCAAGCATTTCGAGGGTCCACGCGCCGAAGCCGGTGCCGCCGTTGGAGCCGCTGGTCCAACCGCCGCCGTAGTTCGAAGCGTTGTCGCTGGCCACCACGATCGAGGCCTGCACGCTCGCTGCCATGGTCGCGGCCACGGCCACCATGCCAAGAGTCTTCACGTTCACGATGTCACTCCTTACGAGGGGTTGGGTACAGCTCAGATGGGCGGCCATGATTTGATGGCCACCGGGACAAGGCTTTCCTGACGAGGGTCAAACGCAAATTGCGCCCTCCAACCCTCATGCAATCCGGAAGATTTGGATGAAATCGGCGCATGCATGCAGTCACGAAATCTCCGTGGAAAAAAGGCCCCGCCTCCGGGAATGCTCGCGGGACCCCACTAGGTTGCCCGGCGAAGGGAGATCAGATGATCATGACTCAGGAAGGGCGACGGGCGGCACGGAGGCCGCGCAGGCGGGGACTGCGGCCGCAGGCGGTGGCAGCGCGCGAACGGCGGATCGACGAATTGGTGGCCTTGGCCCGGGCGCGGGGCCAGTGTTGCGACCGGCTCTTCTGGACCCTGCACCATGACTTCCAGGTGGCACCGCTCACCACCAATGCGGAGCAACTGGCCGAGGTGGGAGTGCATCTGCCGCCCACCGACCAACTCTCGGATCGTCAGGTCCAGGAGCACCTTTGGGAGGTGATCGAGTCCCTGGCGGACCTGGGCGTGTTCCTGATTCGCACGGATCACCTGGATGACCGGTCGCTCTATGCGTTGCTGGAGCGGCAGGTCCTGCGCGAGCCCGTGCGCGACCTGCCGCCCTCGCCGGGCGTGCATGAGTTCATCGATCTGTCGGCAAGGGCCGAGGGTGATCCGCAGTCCGTCACGCAGCGCGACCGCTACTTGCCAGCGCCGGAGTCGTTCCAGCCACCGGGTTCGGGGTAAAAACGAGAGGAGCCAGCCCACCTCGAGCCGGCTCCTCCCTCCGCAACGGTTCGCGAAACTGCCCCACGCCGTCGCAGATCGTGTCAGGTGCCCCTCACCCGACAGGGACACCATCCAATTGGTTTCCACTCAAGGCAAGTCGATCCCGAAGATTCCCGGATCGTGGGGATCCTGCGACTAGACTGCCGCGTCATGCGAAGGTCATGGCCGATGCGCTCGCTGTGCGGGGCGGCATGGATGGGCGTGGTCGCGTGGGTCGCGGCCCGTGCGCCGGCGCAGGCGGAACAGGCCTCGCCACCGGAACCGACCGCACGATCCGTGGCAGCATCGACGGCCGACAACACATCACGTACGGCGGAACCGGGTGGCCTGCCCGCCGACACCTGCGTTCTGGCTGGGCGCGTTCCGGTCTTGCCGCGCCGGAGTGCCGGCGGGGCCAAGGGCGCGTACGCCGGCAGGACCAGCGAGCGACCGGAGGAGCCGGATCCGCCCGCCAGCGTGGTGTGGATGACGGGCACCTTTGCGCCGCGCGATCCCGCAATCACGCAGCCTGCGGTGCTGGAGCAGCAAGGCCTTCAGTTCCGGCCTTCGGTGCTCCCGGTGCAGGTGGGGACCCCGGTGATCTTTCCGAACAGGGATCCGATCTATCACAGCGTGTTCAGCTACAGCGCCGCCAAGAAGTTCGACCTGGGCCGCTACCGCCCGGGCGAGGAGCCACCTGCGGTGGTCTTTGACAAGCCCGGCACCGTGTCGCTGTTCTGCGAGGTGCATGACCACATGCGAGGATCGATCGTGGTGGTGGACTCGCCGCACTTCGTGCGCACCGATGCGCTGGGCAACTTCCGTCTGGAGGGGCTGCCCGCCGGCACGCACACCTTCCGAGTCTGGCTGAGCCCCAAGGAGACCGTGGAGCACGCCGTGGAACTCGAGCCGGGCCGCACGGTGACGGTGGACTGGACCGGCGGCGCCTGAACCTGCCGTGCGATTCTCCACACGACTCACCCTGGCCATGATCGCGGTGGTGCTTGTGGCCACGGGCATCGGCCTGCTGGCCAGCACGGCCCAGGTGCGAGCCGCCTACCGCGACGCGCTGCAGGACCTGTTCCAGAGCGCCGCCAACACGGTGGTTCAGGTGCGCGACGCCCGCCTTGCGGCCGTGCAGGCCCGCTGCCGCCGGCTGGTGAACAGTCCGCGCGTGTTCGCCGCCATGCAGTCCGGCGATCCCGAGGTGCTGGCCCAGGTGGCCGACGACGAGTTGCGGGAGTTCTTCCAGAGGGCTCAGGAGAATGCCGTGGGCGGGCGTGCCAGTGCCGGCTACCTGTTTCTGGATGCCCAAGGCCAGGCCATCGAGCCGGGCTCCGGCACGCCGGCGATCGACCGTGCCGTGGTGGCGGGATGGGCGAGCGTGCGAGAGCCGTCCATGCAGGACATGGCCCCGCGCGTGGTGTACGTGGCCGTGGAGGAGCAGCCCCTTGAAGTGCTTCTGACGCCGGTGCCCGATCCGGATGACGGTTCATGCATGGGTGCGCTGGCGGTGCTCTTCGACTTTGCCACGCCGGCGCCGATGCCGGTCACCGGAGGCGGCGAGATCCGGAGCGGGCTGATGCTGGGTGGAGCGTTGTTTGGAGGGCAGATCCCCGTCGCGGCTGCCGAGTCGCTGCAGGCGGCGGACACGGTCGGGGGCGAGCGGCAGATCTGGATCGACGGCACACCCTGGCTTGCCTTGGAGCGACCGATCGATGCCACCGACCGCTCCGCGAGGCTTGTGCTGGCGGCCAGCCTGGAGCCGTTGCATGCCGCGGTGCGCCGGCTGGTGCTCTCGGGCCTGGGGGCCGGACTGGCGGGTGTGGTGCTGGGGCTGATGGTGTCGGTGTGGATGGGCCGCGGGCTCGCGCGGCCCGTGGCCGTGCTGAGCGAGGCCGCTCGCCAGGTGGGACAGGGCGACTACTCGGTGCAGGTGGCGGTGACACGGAGCGACGAGCTGGGCCAGCTGTCGGACCGCTTCAACCAGATGGCCCAGGGGCTTGCACTTCGCGATCGCTATCGAGGCCTGCTGGACCTGGTGGCCGATCCCGGCATTGCCCGCGAGATGATCGGCGGCGCCGATGCGCTCGGCGGCAGCACGCTGCCAGCGGCCGTGATCTTCTGCGACATCCGGGGCTTCACGCCGCTGGCCAACCGACTGAGCCCGGGGGAGCTGGTGGTGGTGCTCAACGAGCACATGACCGCCCTGACCGAGGTGGTCTACCGGCACGGCGGCGTGGTCGACAAGTTCGTGGGCGACCTGGTCATGGCGGTGTTCGGCGCACCTCGGGGCGGCGTGAACGACGCCGAGCGCGCCGCCCGTTGCGCGCTCGACATGGTGCGGGAGCGGGCTCGGCGAAACCGGACGGCGCGGCATCCCATCGAGATCGGCGTGGGTGTGGCCTTTGGACCCATGGTGGCTGGTTGCATGGGAAGCGCCCGCAGGCTCAACTACACAGTGCTTGGCGACCGAGTGAACCTGGCGGCGCGACTGTGCTCGGCGGCGCCGGCCGGCTGCGTGTACGTGGATGAAGCCGTGCGCGGGCAGCTTGGCCCGGGATGGCGCGTGAGCCCGCTGGAGCCGCTGCAGGTGAAGGGATTCGATCGGCCCGTGGAGGCCTTTCGGCTGGATGATCGCGAGGAGGTGCCCTGATGCATGCGATGCTGATGGCTGCGTGCCTGGCGACGCAAGGGGTGCAGGACCGTCCCATGACCGCCGACGGTGGCGAGCAGGGGATCGGTGCCCCGGCCGAGATTTCGGGCGACTGGTACGAGGAGGCGGTGGAGGGCCTGAAGCAGTTCCACTGCGTGGAGAGCCCGGACGGCGGCTTCCGTCTGAACAGCGACTTCTGGTTCACCCAGAACTTCATGGTCTTCGACCAGCCGCCGCCTTCGTTGGTGAGGACGGGACAGCATCAGCTGTACTACCCCAAGGTCAGCGGCCTGGTGTCGATGGAGTTCGGCGACCAGCTCTCGCTGGTGGCGCTGGGACAGGCGTACCGGCAGTTCGACCCGGCGGACATGCAGGTGAACGCCAATCTCGACGAGTACTTCGCCGTGTGGCAGCCGCTGGACACGCCGGCGTTGGTGCTGAAGGGCGGCACCTTCGCCACCTGCTTTGGGCAGTGGATCAACCGGCACTTCAGCTTTCAGAACCCGCTGATCAACGCGCCGCTCATGTACGAGGCCATGACCACGGTGACCGATGGCGCCAACGGAGGTTCGGCCACGCCAGGCCGCGGCGGGTTCCTCGGCCGCCGCAACGCCGCGCTCAACTACAACACGTGGGTGCCCATCGTGTGGGGCCCCAGCTACGCCAGCGGCGGCCAGATCGGAGGCAGCTGGAGGCAGTTCGACTACGCCATGGAACTGAAGAACGCCAGCCTGAGCAGCCGCCCGAGCGAGTGGCAGTTCTGGGACAGGAGCTTCGCCTACCCCACGCTCACGGGACGCGTTGGATGGAGACCGGACGCGGCATGGAATCTGGGCGTGAGTGGCAGTGGCGGCAGTTACGTGAGCCAGGATCCCACCGTGACCGGGCCGATCAACTTCTGGGACACCACGCAGACGGTGGTGGGCGCGGACATCAGCTGGGCGCACGGTCCGCTGGAGATGTGGGCCGAGGCCGCGTGGAGCCGCTATCGCGTGCCCAATCTGGGTCCGGCGGACGTGTGGAGCTACTTCGTGGAGGCCAGATGGAAGTTCGCGCCGCAGTGGTGGCTGGCCGGGCGCTGGAACCAGCAGCTGTACGGCAGCTTCGACAACGTGATCCCACCCGGCGGCACGGTGGACTGGGACAATGACCTCTGGCGCGTGGATGTGTGCCTGGGATGGAAGATCAACCGATACCTGCAGTTCAAGGCTCAGTACAGCTACCTGGACCAGGACGGCTTCGAGCAGCAGTCCCCCAACCTCTTCGCCATCCAGCTCGTCATGGAGTTCTGACAATGCAACGATGTCCACGCCTGTTCCCTCTGTCGCTGGTCCTTGCGGGATGTGCGGGCGACCCGCCGCGCGTGGCCAGCCTGGAACTGGCCGGCTCCTGGCGCAACGACGCAGGCAGCGCGCTGAGCCTGGAGGACACCGGCGTGCTGCTGCTGCGGCGGGGTGATCCGCGGCTGCGTCCGATCGTGGGCGAGTACACCTTTGACGGGCTGGTGGCCACCTTCCGGTTCCGGCCGGAGTCCGCCGTCTGCTCGGACGAGGTGGGTACCTACGAGGTGCACGTCTCGCCGGCGATGTTCGATGTGGAGGTCTCACGTGACGCCTGCGAGGAGCGGCAGCGGCTGCTGCAGGGCCGCTGGGAGCGCACGGGCGAGGCTCGCGTGACGCCCGGTTCCTGAGGCGCCCCGCACTAGACTTGGCGCATGACGCACGGACGCGACCTGCTCTTCAATGCGCGGCTGAACAAGGGTCTGGCCTTCAGCCAGGAGGAACGGGAGCGGCTGGGGCTGGTGGGACTGGTGCCCGAGGGCGTCTCCACCCTGGACACGCAACTGGAGCGGGTGCGGCGGCAGTTGCAGCTCTGCACCACCGACCTGGACAAGTACGTGTACCTGAACGAGCTCTCGGAGCTGAACGAGCGGCTCTTCTTCACGCTGATGCGGCGGCATCCGTCCGAGCTCATGCCGCTGGTCTACACCCCCACGGTGGGCGAGGCATGCCAGAAGTTCGGGCACATCCTTCGGAGGCCGCGCGGGCTCTACGTGGGCCTGAACCGGCGTGGGCGCGTGCGCGAGATCCTGGCCAACTGGCCGGAGCGCGAGGTTCGGTTCATCGTGGTGACGGATGGCGAGCGGATCCTCGGACTGGGTGATCAGGGGGTGTGCGGCATGGGCATTCCCATCGGCAAGCTGGCGCTGTACTCGGCCTTTGGCGGCGTGCCACCCGAGGTCACGCTGCCGGTCACGCTGGACGTGGGCACCAACAACGAGGCCTTCCTCGACGATCCGCTCTACCCGGGCCTGCGTCATCGGCGCGTCACGGGCGCGGACTACGACGCCTTCGTGGACGAATTCATCGACGCGGCCCAGGAAATCTTCCCGGGCTGCTGCATTCAGTTCGAGGACTTCACCAACCGGACCGCGATCCCGCTGCTGGATCGTCACCGTGACCGGGTGTGCTGCTTCAACGACGACATCCAGGGCACGGCGGCGGTGGCGGTGGCAGGGCTCTTCGGCGCGTGCCGGATCCGCGGTGACCGGCTGCGCGACCACAGGCTGGTGTTCTACGGTGCCGGCAGCGCGGCGATCGGCATCGCGGATCTGTGCGTGCTGCAGATGACGCGCGAGGGACTCTCGCAGGCGGAGGCGCGCGGTCGGTGCTTCCTGATGAACTCCAAGGGACTGGTCACCGCGGACTCGCCCGGCTTGAGCGATCACCAGCGTCCGTACGCCCACGCCCGTCCACCCATGGTCGACCTGCTGCAGGTGGTGGAGGCCGTGCAACCCACGGCGATCGTGGGGGTGAGCACGGTGGCGGGCGCGTTCACGCGGCAGGTGATCGAGGCCATGGCACGGCTGAACGAGCGACCCGTGATCTTTCCGTATTCCAACCCCACCTCGCGCAGCGAGTGCACCGCCCGGGAGGCGATCGAGTTCAGCGGCGGCCGCGCGATCTTCGCCAGCGGCAGCCCCTTTGCGCCGCTGCATCATGCGGGCAAGCTGTTCGTGCCTGGGCAGGGCAACAACGTCTACATCTATCCCGCGGTGGGCCTGGCGGTGTACGCCACGCGGGCCCGGCGCGTCACCGACGAGATGTTCCTGCGTGCGGCCGAGAGCCTTGCGGGCCAGGTGACCGAGGAGGACCTGCGCGTGGGTCTCATCTACCCGCCCATCGACGAGATCCATCCCACGCTGGTGCGCGAGGCGGTGGACGTGGCCACGCTGATCTTCGACCGCGGCCTGGCCGGCGTGCCTCGCCCTGCCGACGTGGACGCCTTCGTTCGGGCCCAGATCTACCAGCCCAGCTACGGCTGAGTCAGGGCCGCGGGGTCCGCCACGCCAGCAGCCGCAGTCCGTTGAGCACCACGGCCACGGTGCTGCCCTCGTGCATGATCACGGCGAGCGTGGTGTTGACCACGCCCGAGAGCGTGAGCGGGATGAGCACCAGCACCATGCCCATGCTCACCAGCACGTTCTGGCGAATCACCGTGCGGGCGAAGCGCGCCAGCGACACGGTGAACGGAAGCCGGTTCAGGTCATCGGCCATCAGGGCCACGTCCGCGGCCTCGAGCGCCACGTCGGTCCCACCGCGGCCCATGGCGATGCCCACGGTGGCCATGGCCAGCGCTGGCGCGTCGTTCACGCCGTCGCCCACCATGGCGATGGTGCCGTGGCGCTGCAGCAGCTCGCGCACGGCCTCGATCTTGTGCTCGGGCAGCAGCTCGGCACGGACCGTGTCCACGCCGACGGCGTGTCCCACCCGCTGGGCCACCGTCGTGCGGTCCCCGGTGAGCATCACCACGGGTCGCACGCCCAGGGCGTGCAGACTGGCGATGGCCTGCGCCGCCTCGGGTCGCGGTTGGTCGCTCAGGGCAAGCACCCCCAGCGGCTGGCCGTCGCGCAGCAGCGCGACCAGCGTGTGGCCCTGGCGGTCCAGCTCCTCGGATCTGGACTGCAGCTCGCTCGGCAGCGCCACCCCGCGGTCGGCAAGCAGCCGAGGCGAGCCGGCCTCCAGGCGCCGGCCATCCAGCGTGCCCTCCAGGCCACGGCCCTTGATCGCGGCCACGTCATCGGCCACGCGCGTGGGCAGGCCACGCTCGGTGGCAGCCTCCACGATGGCTCGCGCGATCGGATGCTCGCTGCGACGCTCGATCGCCGCCGCCAGTTCCAGCACGACCTCGGGTGCCACGCCCGCGGCAGTCTCGATGGTGACCACGCATGGCCGTCCCGCCGTGATGGTTCCTGTCTTGTCCATGGCCATGGCACGGATCTCGGCCAGGCTCTCCAGATGCAGGCCGCCCTTGATGAGCACGCCACTGCGGGCCGCACGCGCCACGCCCGCCAGCACGGCGGCCGGCGTGCTGATGGCCAGCGCGCAGGGACTGGCGCCCACCAGCATGGCGATGGCCCGGAGCAGCGACTCGTGGAAGGGGAGCCACCCGGCCCAGGTGGGCACGGCCACGGCGGCGACCGTGCCCGCCACCACGCATGGCACGTAGATGCGGGTGAAGGCCTCGGCGGTGCGCTGCGTGCGGCCCTTCTGATGCTGGGCCTGCTCCACCAGGCGGATCATGCGCGCCATGGTGCTGTCGGTGGCCAGTGCGTTCACGCGCACCTGCAGGCTGCCGTCACCGTTCACGGTGCCTGCAAACACCTGGTCGCCTGGTTCCTTCTCCACGGGCACGCTCTCGCCCGTGATGGGGCTCTGGTCCACGGCACTGCGCCCCTCGTGCACGCGTCCATCGGCGGGAAGCCGCTCGCCAGGCCGAACCACGACCAGGTCATCCACCGCCAGCGTCTCCACCGGAACTTCCTCGGTGGTGCCGCCGAGCATGCGATGGGCGGTGCGGGGGGCCAGCTGTCCCAGCGCGCGGATCGCTCGCCGCGCCTGACCCATGGCGTAGTGCTCGAGCGCGTTGCCCAGCGCGAAGAGGAACAGCAGCAGCCCACCGTCGACCCAGCGGTCGATCCAGGCGGCGCCCAGGGCGGCCACCACCATCAGGAAGTCCACATCCAGCCGCAGCCGAAGCGCCAGCAGCATGCCCCGCCAGAAGGCCTCGGCTCCCGCGATCAGATAGGCGACCACGTACAGGGCCCGCTGCAACTCGACCGGGCCCGCGATCCATCCATGCTGCATGCTCCAGGCCACCGCCAGCGCCACGCCCGAGGCCACGGGAACCATCAGGCCGAGCCGTCCATCGGACCCGTCATCCTGCGCGTCATGCGGATCGGCCAGGCTCACGCGCCGGAAGATAGCCGCATGGCGATAGCATGATCGCGATGAGCGAACTGCACTTTCCACCGCCCACGCCAAGCGACCTGGGGGATCGTGAAGTGCCGCGCGACGGTGACCTGCTCGATGGCGCTCGCGTGGCCCTGATGGTGACCGGAGGCATCGCCGCGTTCCGCACGCCCACGCTGGCGCGGTCGCTGCGTCGGCAGGGTGCGGTGGTCACGGCTTTCTGCAGCGAGGAGGCGCTGCGATACGTGACCTCCGATGCGCTGGAGTGGAGCACCACCCATCCGGTGGTGGTGCGCTTGTCGGCCCACGCGGAGCATCTCTCGGATACGGCACCATTCGATGCCTATCTGGTGGCGCCAGCCACCGCGGCCTCCATTGCCCGCATGGCCTGCGGGCTGGCTGAGGGCGTGATCGGTGCCACCATGGCGTCGGCGCTGGGCCGCATGGAGCGCGGACAGGCCGTGGTGCTGGTGGCACCGACCATGCATGGATCGATGCACACGCGGATCCTCGAGGAAAACCTGCGGAAGCTGCACGAACTCGGCGTGCGGGTGATCCCGCCCCGCGACGCCTACGGCAAGCACAACCTTCCCGACGATGCGGTGCTGGTGCGCGAGGTGGCCGAGGCCCTGCGGTCCCGGAAGCCGCAGGTTAGCGCGAACGACCGACGCCCCGGCAGCGTGGAGCGGGCATGAACCGGTTCGCCACATGCATGCCTCTGGTGGCGGTGGCCTGCATCGCGGGCACCGCGCTGGGGCGGCAGGACACCGCGCCCGCGACGGTTCCCACCCAGCCTTCGGAGCGGCCGGCCCCGGTCGTGATCCACGAGACGGCCACGGTCGCCAGTCCGTTGCCCACGGTGGCGCCCGCCTTCGGCAACGTGCTGGGTTTCTCCGGCGACGACCTGATCGTGAGCGGAGCGGTGATCTCGCGATCGGGTGGTGCCGATGGCCAGGTGGCCACCTTCGTGCCGCAGTCCGATGGCACGTGGAAGGCGGGCTTCGAGATGCCCCAGGTGTCCGGTCTGCGACCTGGTGACTTCACCCTGCAGCGACTGGGCCTGAACGCGGACACGCTGGTCACGCCCATCACGCGCAAGACCGGCTCGAGCGAACTGGCATGGTTCGCGCGGACCGACACACCGCAGGTGTGGAGGCAGATGGGTTTCCTGCAGGGTCCGCCGGGCGAGCGTCGCATGAACTTTGGCGGGGCGATCGCCATGCATGGGCAGCTGCTGGCCGTGAGCGAGGTGAGCGTTCGGCCCAACATGCAGGAGGCGGATCACCTGCGGAACCCCAAGGTCTACGTGTTCGAGCGCACCGCGGATGGCTGGAAGGCCGGCGGCACCGTGGAGCGCGACCCGTCCAGGAAGCCGTGGTGGTTCGGCGCGAGCCTGGCCCTGGATGGGGATCGATTGGCGGTGGGCTATCCCACGCTGCTCAAGCCGTTCCGCGCGGAGCAGAACTTCGCCTCGCTGGAATCCCCCATGGTCTGCGTCTACCGGCGCGAGGGTGGTGCGTGGACCCTGGAGCAGGAGATCCAGTCGCGGGGCATCTCGCCGTTCCTCGGCTTTGGACATCGCGTGGCCCTGCGCGGCGATCTGATGGCGGTGCAGTCCATTCACCCGCTGGAGGAAGGCGTGGAGGTTGTGGTGCTTCGGCGCGTGGACGGCACGTGGAAGCCCGACGGACTCCTTCGGCCGGGCGCCGGCGTGAAGACGGGTCGCGGATTCGGCATGGCCCTCGAGATTTCCGGAGCCCGCGTGATCGTGGGTGACGTGAGCGCGGTCGAGGGCGACGACGAGTCCGGTCGCGTGTTCGTGTTCGAGCGACAGGCCGATGGCTGGGTGGAAGCCGCGCGACTGGCCCCCAAGGCCGCCTGCGGACCGCGGTCCTTCGGCACGGCACTGGCGGTGCGCGGCCCCTGGCTCGCGGTTGGCCAGGTGCGAAACGAGAACGCGGGCGTGGAACCCGGCGGCGCGTACCTGTTCCGGTTGGACCAGTGACGCACGGTTCCGTCGCCCCGCCCCACGCACCTGACCCGCAAAGCGGTATCGCGCCGAGCGCAGCGAGAAGACGGGTCACATTCGCGAGATGGGCCGCGTCGAGCGGTAGCGAGAAGCGCTAAGCCGAGGCGCATGCGAAGCGGAGCCGAGGCGGCCGCGTGCGGGTCAGGTGCGTGGGGCGGGGCGACTCACTTCCACTGGCGCACGCTGAAGGCGGCCATGAGCAGCCCGCTGGCGATCTCGAATCCGTGCTCCCACCTGGCGGTGTCCCAATCCGGTGGCGCCATGGGATTGAGCATGGCCGCCAGAAAGGCCAGGATGCCGCACCACGCCGCGCTGCCGGCACGGGCGCACTGGAACGCCGCGATGGCACAGATCCCGAAGATGCCGGGTCGGATCCACCGGTCGGCGGCACCCAGCGAGATGCGCGTGAACATGCCGAACTCCACGGCACCGAGCACCAGCAGCCAGCCGCCGGCCAGCGCGATCACGATGAGCCACCACCTCGGCATGCGCGGAAGGATAACGATGGTGCGGGGCTACACTTCGCGGCGTCATGACCACCACACGCGTTGCGCTGCTTCAACACGCCGCACCACCCAGTGAGCCTCGCGCGAGCGTTCTGCAGCGCGTCGAGGCCATGGCCCGGCAGGCCAAGGAGCGCGGAGCGCGCATCCTGTGCACGCAGGAACTCTTCTGTGGGCCGTACTTCTGCCAAGTGGAGGACTCGTCCCGCATGGACCTGGCCGAGCCCGTTCCTGGTCCCACCACGGCGTTCCTGGGTCGCCTGGCCCGCGAACTGCAGGTGGAGATCGTGGGATCGCTGTACGAGCGTCGGGCCGCGGGCCTGTACCACAACACCGCCGTGTTCATGGACACCGCGGGGAACGTTGCGGGTCGATATCGCAAGATGCACATCCCGGACGATCCGAGGTACTACGAGAAGTTCTACTTCACGCCCGGGGATCTGGGCTGGCAGAGCGTTCGTGGGCGTGACGCGCACGTGGGCATGCTGGTCTGCTGGGACCAGTGGTATCCCGAAGCGGCAAGGCTGACGGCACTGCAGGGAGCCGAGATCCTGTTCTACCCCACCGCCATCGGATGGTGGCACGGCGAGACGGAGCGAGACCGAAGGCAGCAGCGCGAGGCGTGGCAACTCATGCATCGGGCCCATGCCATCGCCAACGGCATCTGGGTGGCGGCGGTGAACCGCGTGGGCACCGAGGACGATCTGCAGTTCTGGGGCGGCAGCATGCTGGTGGATCCGGGTGGCGAGGTGGTGTGCGAGGGCAGCGTGGACCGGGAAGAGGTGCTCGTGGCGGACGTGGATCTGGGCCGCATCGAGGAACTTCGCCGCGGCTGGCCGTTCCTGCGCGACCGTCGCATCGACGCCTATCAGGGACTGGCCCGCCGCTACGGGGATCAGGCGTGAGCGCCGCGCCGCATGCCGCGGTGCGCACGGATCGCAGCGCGGCCAGTCAGGGCTTTCGCATGCCGGCCGAGTGGGACGCGCTGGCGTGCGTGTGGCTGGTGCGCCCCCACAACCACGAGACCTGGCCGGGGTGTCTGGAAGGGGCGCAGGTCGAGTGGGAGGCGTGGCGACGGGCCATGGAGCGGGTGGTTCGCGTGCGCACCACGGACGAGCTGGGCATTCCCACCAACGACTCGTGGATCCGGGACTTTGGACCGGTGTTCGTGAAGGATGCCGCGGGCCGCGTGGCGGCGCACGCGTTCACCTTCAACGGCTGGGGCGGCAAGTACGAGGTGCGGTCGCTGGATGATGCCGTGCCGGATCGACTGGAACCCGAGCTGGGCATGCCCATGTGGCGACATGACTTCGTGCTGGAGGGTGGAAGCATCGACAGCAATGGCCACGGCACGCTGCTGACCACGCGGCAGTGCCTGGAGAACGTCAACCGAAATCCCCGGTCCGGGGGTGAGGGCATCGAGGGCATGCTGCGCGAGGCGCTGGGCGCGGACAACATCGTCTGGCTTCCCGGGGGGATCGAGGGCGACGACACCGATGGACACGTGGATGACCTGGCCCGGTTCGTGCGTCGCGACGTGGTGGCGGCGGTGCGCGCGCCGGCGGGGCATCCCGACCACGCCATGCTCGAGGCCAACTGGCAGGCGCTGCAGTCGGCACGCTGCGAACGGGGCGGGCGGCTGGAACTGGTGGAACTGCCTTCGCCCGAGCCGATCCATCACGACTTTCCGGCGGACCGGTTCGGTCCCGGAGGGCGGCGCATGCTTCCCGCCAGCCACGCCAACTTTCTCTTCGCCAACGGCTGCGTGTTCGTGCCGTGCTTCGGCGGCGCCAGCGACGAGGTGGCCTGCCAACGCCTGGAGCAGGCCAGCGGTCACCGGGCCGTGCCGGTGATGGCTCGGCACCTGGTGGTGGGGCTCGGCAGCCTGCACTGCCTGAGTTGCCACCAGCCGGCCGAGGCATGACCACCGTGCTCCCGATGCGTCGTGCGCCGAGGCGGCGTCTGCAACGGGTGCTGGCGGGGATGGTGGCTCTCGTGGTCGTGCTGGTGGCGGCGGGAAGCGTGGTGTGGTTCACGCCGTCGCTCTTCGTGCCGCTGATGACGCGCGTGGCATACGTGGCGCTGGGATTGGAGACGGGCTCGGTGCCGGTGCAGGGTCATGCATGGGGCTACCTGGCCGCGGGCGACCCGGCCAGACCTCCGCTGCTCATGCTGCACGGATTCGGAACCAGCCGCGAGGCCATGATGACCATGATGCCCTGGTTCCGTGACGGGCATCGCTGCGTGGCGCCGGACCTGCCGGGGTTTGGGAGGCACCCGTTCCACACGGGTGAGGACCACAACGCGGACTGGTACGCAGCGCAGGTGATCGCCTTTGCCGATGCGATGGGCTGGCGGCGTTTTGACCTGCTGGGCACCAGCATGGGCGGCGCGATCGCCGCGCATGTGGCCGTGCTGCACCCGGACCGGGTGGGGCGTCTGGTGCTGGTGGCGCCGGCGGGTGTCCGCGCTCCGGAGCAGAACGGCTTCATGGAGCGCATCGGACGCGGCGAGAATCCGCTGGACATCACCACCGAGGCGGACTTCGACCGGGTGCTCGGGCTGGTGTTCGATCGGCCGCCGCCCGTTCCGTGGCAGTTCCGGTCCTACGCCACGGCCGAGGCCGTGCGCACCCGAGCCGAGCGGCTGAAGATCGTGGAGTCCATGCGGGCGTTCCTGCTCGACGGGCTCACCGAGGAACTGTCGCGCATCCGGTGCCCGACGCTGCTGGTGTGGGGTCGCCGCGACCGCGTGACCGATCCGAGCATGTTCCGCGTCTTTCTGGAGCGCGTGCCGCTGGCCACCGGCACCATGATCGATGACGCCGGGCACGTTCCCTTCAGCGACCAGCCCGAGTGGACGCGGCGCGCGATCACGGCGTTCCTCAGGTCCAGGGCCGGTGGTGGCAGCTGAACTGGGCTCGACATCGCCCGCGATGGTTCCTGACGTGGTGGATGCCCAGGCCCCGATCGCGCCACGCACCCATCAGGAGCGATTCGTGGTGGATCTGGCCCGCGACCGGCCTGGATGGGCTGCCCGCGGTGATCCCGCTCCAGGCACGCTCGCGCGACGCGGGATGGGTGATGCCGACCATCATGCAGGCGGCAGGCCTGATGGCCGCGAAGCTGTTCGTGCTTGCGTGACGGATCGGCTGACTCAACGCAACGCGTCGAGCGACGCGATCAGCCCGCTGCTCCCGGTCGGGGCCGCCACCTTGCCGTTCAGGATGTCCTCCATGGAGGCCGAGGGTCCGTAAGTGGCGCTGTTGACTTCCTTGGCGGGCGTGAAATTCAGGCCTCCCAGCTGCAGGCCTCCGTACAGGCCGGAGCCCGCGATGAATGGCTTGTACTGCACGTTGGTGGCGCGCGTGTTGCCCGAGGCGGATCCGCCGGTTCCCTCGCCCACGGCCAGAAGTTGCATGCCGCCCATGGCGAACTGCTTCAGCGCACCTTCCTCATAGAACACCACCAGGATGTGCTTGACCTGACCACCCAACTGCAGGCCGATCGAGCCTGCCGCGGCGTCGAAGGCGAACGGCGCGCCCCAGCCGCCATCGACGCGCTTCAGGATCACGCCTCCGCCGCCCTCGCCACCGATGCCCACGCCGCCCTGGCCCACGCTCATCAGCGCCACGCCCTTCATGTCCTTCAGGTCCTCCTTGGTGGGCTTCTCGGCGCTGGCCTGCACCTTGGACAGGTCCACTTGCGCGTCGCTGATGCGGGCGCTCATGGTGCTGGCACCGCAGCCGATCGGAAGGATCGCGGATGCGACAAGGACGACGATCGAGGCGAGGCGGGCAAGCATGAGGACGGTCTCCAGTGGAGGGCGAGGGGTTCCGACGCGTTCGGGGGTGGAGCATACGTGCCGCTGCTGCGGCGGGCCACGTTCATGCCAGGGAGCGGGAGCCGGGTTCCGGACCGAACGTGACGTCCGGGCGATCCAGAAGCCGCTGGATGCGAAGGGACGATCGCCGCATGCGCTCGAGCGACAGGCGTTGGGAGTCGATCGCCCCGGCCAGGGCCTGGATCGCCCGCTCCTGCCTGTCGAGACGGTGGCAGACCAGCACCAGGTCGCAACCGGCCTCCACCGCCCGCACCGCCGCCTCGCCCACGTCCCAGCGTTCAGCGATCGCCTGCATCTCGAAGTCGTCGGTGATCACCACGCCATCAAAGCCCAGCTCGCCGCGCAGCAGTCCGCCGATCACGGCGGGCGAGAGCGTGGCGGGCACCTGCGGATCGATCCGGTCGAAGCGAACGTGCGCCGTCATGATGGCGTCGATGCCTGCGCGGATCGCGGCCACGAAGGGCTGCAACTCCACGCGGCGAAGCCGATCCATGTCGTGCGGCAGCACAGGCAGGTCCAGGTGGCTGTCCACGCTGGTGTCGCCATGGCCCGGGAAGTGCTTCCCGCAGGCGAGGACGCCCTCACCCTGCATGGCGGCGATCGCCGCAACACCGCACGCCGCCACCAGCGAAGGGTCGCTTCCGAAGGCGCGGTCGCCGATCACCGGATTGGCCGGATTGCTGTCCACATCCAGCACCGGCGCCAGGTTCATGCGGATGCCGGCCGCGCGGAGCGCGCGGGCGCACGCGGCATTGGCCCGCGTGACCGCCTCCATGCCCCCGGCGCCCTGACATCGTCCCGAAGGCGTGTCGGGAAATCCGTGGCCGCGGAAGCGCTGCACCCGTCCGCCCTCCTGGTCCACCATGATCAGCGCCTGGCCATCGGCGGCCTGCTGGATCCGGTCGGTCAGCGCCGCAAGCTGCCTGGCGTCCCGGAAGTTGCGGGTGAACAGGATCACGGTCCGCACACCGCCCCGAAGCAGCGCCGCCGACGCCTCCGGCAGCTCGTGGCCCTCGAATCCGATGCAGACCAGTCGATGCGCAAGGGTCAGGGGCGATGCCGGACGCGTCACGCCGCCGAGTCTAGGGTTGCCGACGGCTTGATCGTGCGGGCGGGATCCGCGGCGTGGCGCACCACCGCGGCCACGGTGCATGCCGCGTCGGGATACGCGCTGTCGCGCGCCGCCTTTCGCATGGCGGCCATCCGGGCCGGATCCGCCAGCAGCCTCTCGATGCGCCAGGAGAGCGTGGCTGGCGTGTGGCACGCGATCGCGGCGCCCCACTCGAGCAGGTGCGCCAGGTTGCGCTCCTCCTGGCCGGGAATCGGGTGAATGGCCACCATGGGAAGTCCCGCGGCGCGGGCCTCGCTGCTGGTGAGCCCGCCCGGCTTGCCCACCAGCAGATCGGCCGCCGCCATCCAATGGTGCATTTCGTGCGTGAGTCCCACCACGCGCACGGCATCGCCCATGTCGGCCGGCACCATGCGTTGCAGCCGGTCGTGCGCAACTCGGTTGTGGCCGCAGATGGCCACCACCGTGGCGTGTCCGGCAAGTTCCTGCAGTGAGCCGAAGGTCTGCTCCACCGGGCCCAGGCAGCATCCGCCGGTGCTGAAGAGGATCAGCGGCCGGTTCAGCGGAACGCCCAGGTGGCGTCGCGCCGCCTCGCGCGTGGGCAGGTGCCGGAACTCCTCGGCGATGGGAATGCCGGTCACGTGCACCGTGTGGCCGGGCACGCCGGCCCTGCGCACGATCTCGCCCGCCTCGTTCCCGGCCACGCACCAGTGGTCGCACGTGCCGTCCAGCCACAGCCCGTGCACGTCCAGATCGGTGACCACGGTGGTGAGCGAACTCCGGAGTCCATGCCGCGTGCGCAGGTGATGAACCAGCGAGGCTGGCAGAAAGTGCGTGCACACGATGGCATCGGGCGGGTCGCGAAGGAGACGCCGCATCCAGCCCCGAAGCGCCAGTCGCTCGACCATGCGCGCATAGCGGCGCTCGGCCCACGGGGCGTCGGCCCGGTCATAGAGCCAGCCCACCAGCCGGGGGGTGTTGGCCGCCATGGCCACGTAGGTGTCGCGGTACATGGCGCGAAACCCGGCGGTGGCGTGCTCGAGCACGTCCTGCACCTGGACCCTCGGGACCGACGTTCCCTGGCCCAGCGACGTGGCCACGGCATGGGCGGCACGCATGTGGCCGGCGCCCACGCCGGCCGAGAGCACGCTCACGCTGCGAAGAGTTCGTTCCATCGTCGTGCCAGTTCTCCGCTGCGAAGTCCCAGGTGCGGTTCGGGCCACGCCTCCGTCTCATCGGCCGGCTCCTCAACCCGGCTCGCGGCCTTCTCGGCCCGGATGCGCTCGTTGAAGGCCAGCCCATCCAGGATCTCCAGGCTTCCGTCGGCGTGCTCGACCAGCGCGGTGCAGCTCTCCACCCAGTCACCGCAATTGAGATAGATGAAGCCTTCCTTGGCGCGGCACTCCGCCTTGTGGATGTGGCCGCAGACCACGCCGTGGAAGCCGCCTCGACGGGCCTCCGCCTCCAGGGCATCCTCGAAGCGGCTGATCACCGCGCACGCGCTCTTCACGCGATCCTTGATCGCCTGCGAGAGCGAGTGGTATGGCAGCCCCACCCGGCGGCGGATGCCGTTCCAGATGCGGTTCAGGCCCAGCAACAGGTCATATCCCACGCTGCCCAGGGTGGCGAGCGCCTTGCTCGAGCAGACCACCAGGTCGTGATGGTCGCCGTGGGTCACCAGCAGCCGCCGGCCGTCGGCGGTCTCGTGGGCGCTCATCAGTTCGACCCGGATGCCGCCGATCGACAGGCCGTCGTAGGGTCGGATGGCGTCATCGTGGTTGCCCGGGATCCAGATCACCTCCACGCCCTTGCTGGCCAGCTTGAGCAGACGCCGCACCACGTCGTTGTGGCAGGCAGGCCATCGCCATCGCTGTCGCAATCGCCACATGTCGACGATGTCGCCGACCAGATAGAGACGGTCACAGCTGATGTGCCGCAGAAAGTGGCTCAGGTCCGCGCCCCGGACGGTGTTGCTGCCCAGATGAACGTCCGAGATCCAGACGGTTCGGAACCGCTTTCGCATGGCGGTGTATCGACGATCGTCGTTCGGGCGCGATGCGGACGGCGCACAGATCGTGTTCATTCACCCGAACCCGTGCGCACACGGGGGGTACCATGCCGCTTTCTCCCCAAGGAGGGTTCCATGCCCGCTTCGAGCCTGCGCAGCCTGCTCGTTCTCTTCCTGATCACGATCCTGCCGGCTGCCGCGGTGGCCCAGCAGGCCGTTCCGGCCGCGGCACGAAAGATGGCCCTGGCCGTGGGCGAGGTCAAGGTCACGCCATCCCTGACGCAGACCTTGGAGGCCCGGGGGCAGGCTCGCGAGCTCGGCCGCGTGCGCGAGTCGCTGGACTCGCAGCTGATCTCGGCTTTCCAGCAGACCCGCAAGTTCGATGTGCTGGCCCGAAGCGACCTGAAGGACGTGCTGAAGGAGCAGGATCTCGGGGGCAGCGGCAACGTGGACACCGCCGATCCGGCCGCAGCCAAGGCCTTTCGCCTGGCTGGTGCGCAGTACGTGGTGGTCAGCACCATCGACGACTTTCAGGACAACGTGCAGGAGGCGGAGTTCGCCGAGATCGGTCGCAAGGCCACGCGGCGGCAGGTTCGGTTGAGCATGGTGGCCAAGATCTACGACACCACCTCGGGTCGCCTGCTCGAGACCGCCAATCTCCAGCTGGACAACAGCGCCTTCGTGCGCAATCCCGAATTCCTGACGGGCCAGCAGGGGGGCAGCCTCAGCGAGAAGGCGATCCAGGAGATGGCCCGGCTGATGGCGGAGAAGGCGGCACAGCGCGTGACCGACGTGCTGCTGCCCGCCAAGGTGCTGGTGGTGCGTGACGGGCAGGTCACGATCAATCGAGGCGATGGCACGGGCATTGCGGCTGGGCAGATCTGGCAGGTGTTTGCGCAGGGGGAGGCACTGATCGATCCGGATACCGGCGAGAATCTCGGGAGCGAGGAAGTGCCGGTCGGCATGATCCGGATCACGAGCGTGCTGCCGAAGACCGCGGTCGGCGAGCTCTGCGGTGACAACCGGGGCGTGGCTGCCGGTTGCGTGGTGCGCGTGACGCAGCAGGCGTGCCCCGCGACCGCGCCCGGCGCCGTGCGCAGCATGCAGGGTGGGGCGCCCGCGCCGCCGACGCTGCCGTCACGGCCGGCAGGCATCCCGTCCGCGTCGCCCAACCCCGCCTCACCCGCCGGCACGCCGTCCGCCCCGGCGCCGCAACGCCGCGTGGCGGCCATCTTCGTGAAGGATCGGGGCGAGGTGCCTCCGGAGAAGGTGATGGTGATGGAGGACTACCTGGTGGCGCAGGTGGGCGACCTGTGCTTCACCACGCTCAGCCGCGAGGACGTGATCAACGCCGTCAGGCAATTCTCTCGCCAGGGCGCCAACGCTGGCAACATCGGGGACCCGCAGGCCGAGGCCGACCGCCTGTTCAGCGACCAGGCGAGCGCACTCGCCCTGACGCGGCTCATGAACGCCGACTACGCGCTGGTGGTGAGCCTGACGGCGCTGGCGCCTCAGCTGAAGAACTTCGAGGGTTACGGCGTGAAGACGCAGGTGCTGAGCCAGACGCTGGACGCCACGTATCGCCTGCTCGACCGAGCCAGCGGAAGCGTGATCGACTCGGGCATGGCCTCGGCGACCGAGCAGCTGCGGGGCACGCCGAACCTTCAGCAGCAGGTGGACCTGATCGATCCGCTGCTGCGCAAGGTGGCCACGGATCTTGCGGGCGTGATGGCCCGTCGCTGCGAGCAGAAGCCCCTTCCCGAGCCCGCATCGCTGGCTGGTGCGGGGTTCACCGTGACCTGCACGATGCTGGATGTGAGCGTGCCGGACATCGTGATGGACAAGGCGAGCGGCCGTTTCACCGTCACGGCCAATCCGCTCTCCGTCTCGCCGGTGGGCGTGCAGGTGGAGGTGGATGGCGCCACCGTGGGCAGCACGCCCGGCACCTTCCGGACCACGCCTGGCCTGCACAAGCTGCGCCTTCGGGCGCCGGGGTTCCGGCCCTGGGAGGGCACGATCAACGTGACCGACGGCTTCGATCTTCGCGTGGCGATGCAGATGGATGACCAGGCGTTCGCCCGCTGGCGCGAGACCACCCGCTTCCTGCAGGATCTGAAGGAGGGCCAGCAACTCACCGATGCCCAGGTGGACCTGATCCGCGGCATGGCGGAGTTCCTCCGCAATTCCCAGTACAGGGTCGACTACAAGGTGGACACCAACCAGGCGCCGCCGCTGGTGGTGCCATCGCTGTGGGGCGGCATCGTGCCGCCCGTGATTCCGTGAACGTGACGAGACGCTTCCGGGGAGCTTCGCCCATGCCCAGCAAGAGACTTGTCCGGCGACTCGTGTCGTGTCTGCTGATGCTGGCTGCAGCCGGCTGTGGCTATGACCGCAAGATGTCCGGTGTCATGACCGCGTGGGATCAGGGTGCGTTCGCCATCGCGGCTTCGGAGATCCAGCCACTGCTCGACGAGCATGATCAGGACGCACCGATCAACGGCGTGGTGTTTCACCTGGACGGAGGCACCGTGTTGCGGGCCGCCGAGGACCTTCCCGGGAGCATTCGAAGTCTGGCGTGGGCGGACGCGGCCGTACGACCCTATCTGGACCAGGCGGCCGAGACCAAGGTGACCGAGGAGGTCGCGGCGGTGCTCACCAACCAGACGGTGCGAACCTACCGAGGAACCTCGTACGACCGCATCCTGCTCTGCACGTACCAGGCGCTGAATCACCTGCAACTGGCCCAGGGCGAGCGTGCCCGCGTCGAACTCAACCGCGCGGCCCTCTGGCAGAAGGATGCGGTGGAGCGGAACGCCGATCGCATCGCCCAGGAGCAGCAGGCCTTCGCCCAGGCCGGCAAGAAGGATGGCTACGACGTGGCCGCCACGATGGCCGACAGCGGGTTCCGTGCCTCGATGGAGCAGGCCTACGGCCCGGTGTGGGACAAGCGCGGAAGCGTGAACTACGAGGTGACCTTCACCACCTACCTGCGAGGCATCCTGCAGCTGGCCAGCGGTGATGCGTCGGGCGTGGAGCAGGCCCGCCAGAGCTTCCGTAGCGTGGCGGGCATGCTCGGGGAGCCGGCCAACGCACCGGTGCTCGAGGATCTGGCACTGGCTGACGCGGTGACGCGCGGCGAGCGTGCGCCGGCGATGGTGTACGTGCTCATGGAGACCGGACGTGCTCCGAGCCGAAAGGAGCTTCGGCTGGACATTCCGCTCTTCATCCAGCAGGTGCCGTACGTGGGTGCGGCGTTTCCGCTGCTGGAGTTCCATGACGGCCAGGTGACCAGCTTCAGCGTGGAGGGCGGCGAGCGGCCGCGGAACAGCTTTCTGCTGTGCGACCTGGACGCCGTGGTCAAGCAGGAGTTCGATGACCAGCTGCCCCTGGTCATCACCGCCACGCTCGTGTCGAGTGCCTCGAAGGCGGTGGCGACCTACTTCGCCCAGCGGGCTGCGGGTGACTACGGCTGGGCGGCGGCGTTGGGGGGTGCCCTCTATCAGGTGGCCATGAACAGCGCCGACCTGCGATGCTGGCTCACGCTGCCCAAGCAGTGGCTGGCGGTCCGGATGCCCAGACCGGCCTCGGGTCAAGTGGAGGTGGTGCTGGGGGACGGCCAACGAATCCCGGGAATCCGGCTCCCGGACGAGCCCGTCTCGATCGTGTATCTCAAGAGCGTCCGGGCGGGCACGCCTCCGCTGATTCAGGTGATGCCCGTTCCCGCCCGATGAAGGAGAACCCCATGCGCGCCTCGATCCTGTGCAGCCTGCTTCTGGTCGCCTGCAACACCTCCAACACCGTGGTGCCCGCCAGCGTGGGTGGTGGCCCCGGGCAGCCCGGCTTTCAGCAGGTGATCACCAACGGCTGGCTGAACTACAAGGCCAACGTGACCGACGTGCGCGAGGACACGGTCAGCGGCGACATGAAGCGGGTGCAGGTGGCCGTGTACAGCGACCAGCTGAACTCGCAGAACTTCTCCTACCGCTTCGAGTGGTTTGATGCCAACGGCATGGCCATCCAGGGCGCCGGTCAGGCATGGCAGAGCCGCCAGATCAAGCCCAAGGAGACCATTCTGCTCACCAGCGTGGCGCCCAGCCCGCGTGCCACGCAGTGGCAGCTGAAGTTGCTCGACACCAACCATCCGCTCGACCAGTGAATCCATCCTTGTCCTGGAGAAACATCATGCAGCCTCGTGCCCTCGTCTCGTTGCTCGTACTTGCCGCGATTGCCGCCTGCGGACCGCAGGCCACCTACAAGGACAGCCGCGGCAACGACCTGGTCGTGAGCCTGGACCAGCCGAACATCCAGGACTTCAACCAGGCCGCCGACAACCTGGTGCAGGGCATGATGGTCAGTGGCGTGCTGGAGCGCGCCCCGCGAAAGCCTGCCGTGATGGGAATCAGCCGGGTCATCAATGACACCAGCACGGCCTTCGACACCGACCAGCTGGTCAAGAAGATCCGCGTGGCCCTGCTGCAGACCGGCAAGATCGAGGTGACCACGACCATCGGACTTGGAGGCACGGCCGAGGATCCGATGGCCAAGGGCGTGCAGGACATGAAGGACTTCGAGAGCGGGCAGAGCAACGCCATGCCCGACCTGCCCGACTACACGCTCACCTCCAAGATCCTCGAGAACCGAGCCAGCGCCGGCAGCACCAAGCAGGTGAGCTACATCTTCCAGATGTCCCTGACGGACACGCGATCCGGTCGCGCGGTCTGGGAGGGCGAGGAGACCATCACCAAGCAGGGTCGGAAGAACGCCGTGGGATTCTGAGCGTCCAGGGTAGAGGTTCTCGGACGTTGATGGGCCTTGCGATCTGGTTCGGTTGAAAGGTTCAACCTCGGCCACGGGCGGACCGATGTCCCCGGGGCCATGTCCGGTTCGTCCAACACCTTCGAGGCCCATCTGGAGGCCTGGGAAGCCCGCCGCATGGTGGGTGGACGCGCCCTGGATGCCCACGAGCACGCGGCGGTGCTGGCCGTGGGCGAGTTGCTCTCGCGGGCGCGCCTGCCGGTGGACATGCCTGGCGAACTCGCGGAGATCGTGCGCAGGCACCAGAACGACGCCGTCGGAGGTCTGAAGGCGCTGGCCGAGCGCCTCGGCGTGCCGGCAATGGAACTGGAGCTCTACCGCCGCGCGTGGCGCGAGGTGATGGATGCCGCCTTCGAGCGCCTGCTGCAGGAACGCGTGCAGTCGATGACGGCACGCGGCGCGGAGGCGATCCGCGTGCAGCGATTCACGCAGGAACTCGGTGCCTGGCGGGATCGCCTGCTGCGCGAGCGCCCCGAGCGGGAGCGTCAACGCGAGGCACGTCGCGTGGCCGAGGCCGAACGACAGGTGGAAGCGCAACGCCAGCGCGAACGCGAGGCGGCGGCGGAGGCGGCGGCCAGGGCCGAGGCGCTGGCCCGACTGGAATCGCAGGCGCGCGAGCGCCGCGAGCAGCGTGAGCAGGAGCGCCTCCGGCGGCAGACCACGCTGGATGCGCTGCAGCGCGCCTACGAGACGGCGATCGGCCGGTTGCAGTCCGAACTGGCCGCAGGCGAACGGGAGCATGCGGGTTCGCTGGAGGCCCTGCAGGCCCTGCAGGAGGGCATGGCCCGGTCCGAGTCGCGGCGCGCGGACGCCGACATGGCCCGACAGGCGAGCGCCCAGGCTCGTGAGCGCGCCATGCAGGCCCGGCACGAGGCCGAGCAGCTGGCGAGCGCGGCGGTGCACGCCGAGCAGGAGTGCATCCGACAGGCCGGGCGGCTGGCGGAACTGCAGCAGGCCGCCAGCGAGGCCGCCCACGAAGTGGAGCGGCTGGTGGCGGCCGGCGAAGCCGAGGCTCGCGCCGTGAACGAGGCCGAGCGACGGATGGTGGCTGAGCAGAAGCGACTGGCCGAGGCTGAAGCCAGGCTTGCCGACGCGGAGTCGCACGCCGCCGCCGCCGTGGAACGGGCCGAGCGGGCCCAGGGCGCGGCGCGCGTGGCCGAGGAGCGTGCCGAGCGACTGCGTGCGGCGGCGGAGCAGGCCAACGAGCGAGCCATGCTCGAGCGCGGCGTGGTTCAGACGCTGATGGATCGACTCGATCGGGAGCGAGCGGCCGTGTCCGAGGCCCATGCACGCTCGGAGCGCGAGCGCGAGCAGGCGGAGCAGGCCTGGCAGCGCGTCGAGTCGGCGCGTGCGGCCGCCGAGGCGGCCCTGCGCAGCGCCGAAGCGCAGCAGGCTCTGGCCCAGCAGGCCCTTCGCCGCGCGGATGAGGAGCGTGCGGCCGCGGACCGTGCGCTGCAGGCCCTGCATGTCGATCGCGAGGCGGCCGAGAAGGCCCGACAGGCTGCCGAGACGGCCTGCGCCCACGAGCAGGTGCTGCAGTCCCACGTGGAGCGTCAGCGACTGGCGGCTGCCGAGGCCATGAAGCGATGCGACGAACTGCTGGCCATGGCCGAGCGGGCCGGCGACGAGGCCCAGGTGGCCCGGGCAGACCTGCAACGATCGCTCGACATGCTGGAGTCCGAGCGGGCGGCGCGCCACGAGGCGCTGGTCGCGATGGATCGCGAGCGGCAGGCGAGCCTGGAGGTCGAGCGTCGCGCGCGCCGCGACCGCGAGGCCATGGTGGCCGCCGACGCTCGCGTGGCCGAGCATCGTGCAAGCGTGCAGCAGGCCCGCAAGGTGGCCGATGACGCGGCCACGGCCCTGCAGGCGGCCCGGCAGACCGAGCAGGACCTGCATGATCGCATGCGTGCGGCCCGCCAGCGCGAACAGGCGCTGCTGGAACAGGCCGCCACGGCCGAGGCCGAGGCCGAACGACTGGAGCAGCAGGCCGCCGAGGCCGAGCAAGCCCTGGCCCAGCACCGCGCCATCGCGCATGAGCAGGCGCGACGCGTGCAGGAGCGTGCCGAGGCGTGCGAGCAGTTGCGTGTGGCCGTGTCCCAGGCCGAGCAGGCGCTGCGACTGGAACTGGAGGCCCATCAGGCCGAGTCGATCGCCGCGGAGGCCTCGCAGGAGGCCCGCGAGATTGCCGAGCGGCGGGCGCGCGTGGTCGAGACCGCCCAGGCCCGGGCCGAGGAACTTCGCCAGCGCCGGCAGGCCGCCGAAGCCGAGCGCGATCGCCTGGCCCGACGCGAGGCCCACGCCGAGACCCGCCGACAGGAGATGGATCGGGCGCTCGACGAGCGACTGCGCCAGGCGCGCGCGCTCGAGGGTGAGGCCCGCGAGCGCTCCGAGCGACTGAAGCGCGAGCTGGATCAGATCCAGCGATCCCGCCCCAGCGGCCACGGTCGCGGCGTGGCCTGAGCGTCGCGTCCCGCCTTCGGGCATGGCCACTTATGCTGGCGCGATGTCGCCGCACGGCCGGCCCAGTTCCCTGCTCTGGCGCATCCTGATGTTCGGGGTGCTGCCCAGCCTGACGCTCATCTCGGTGGTCATGGGGGTGAACGGCATCCGCAGCATCCACGCGCTGCGCCAGGCGTCGGAACAGCTGGCCGTGAGCGAGGCTCGCATGCTTGCCGAGACGGTCAATGGATGGAATCGCAAGGCCGTGAACGTGGTGCGGACCATGGCCGACGCGGCCGAGCATGGCCTGTTCGGTCGCCGTGCCCAGAGCCTGGCGTTCCTGCGCGAGGTGCTGCAGGATCATCCCGAGTACGAGGGATTGTGCTTTGGCTACGAGCCCGACGCCGACGGTCAGGATGCCATGAGCGTGGCGGCGGCGCGTCAGGGAGACCCCGGTGCCGTGGCCGCGCACCTGATGACCGAGGCTGGCCGCTTCGTTCCCTATCTGTACCGCGACCGTGACGGAGGCGGCGTCATCCGCTCCAAGCCGCTCTCGGGTTTCGAGACCGACGAGTTCTACCAGCGGCCACGCGAGAGTCACCGGACCGGCCGTCCGGAGCGCGTGATCCTGACCGAGCCCTACGACTACGAGGGCGTGCCGATGACCTCCGCCATCGCCACGCTGGAGATCGGTGGCCGATTCGCGGGCATCGCCGGGCTGGACCTTTCGCTGGAGCGCCAGCGGGATCGACTTCGGGAGATCGCCCGGTCGTCGCGACTCAACGTCATGCTGCTGTCTCGTGGTGGCCGCTTCATCGCCGCGGCGGCGGGTGACCCGCACGACCATGGCGAACTTTCGGATGCACTGGATGCCCTGGCGATGCAGCCGATGGCGCGCACACCCTGGCGAGGCGCGCTGGATCCCGTGCTCTCGGGAAACCAGCCCGTGGGGACAGGCATCGTCCGCAACCCCGTGTCCGGCGAGCACACCGTGCACGCCATGGCGCGCATCCCGGTGGGTGACTGGCAGGTGGTGGTGGAGGTGCCGCCCTCGCGCCTGGCGATCGAGATCTGGCGACAGGTGCGCACTTCGGTGATCGTGGGTGGTCTTGGGCTGATCGCCATGAGCGTGCTGCTGGTCCGCATGGTGGTTCGGCTCTCGCGCCGCATACGCATGGCGGGACAGGCCGCCCGTGACGTTGCGGACGGTGACCTGACGCGTGTGTACGCGGTGGACGGAGGTGACGAGGCTGGGCTGCTGCTGTCGAGCATGAACGACATGAGCGGTCGCCTGAACGAGCTGGTGGGTCGTGTTCGTGGGGTGACGCTGGAGATCACGGGCACGGCGACGCAGATGGCCAGTGCGAGTCGGCAGCA
>JBJOGW010000023.1:0-10178 GCA_046048055.1 Planctomycetota bacterium | reverse complement strand
ACGCAGCGTGCACTTTCGGCAGCAGCCGTTCCCGCCACGAATCCGCTCGCCCAGGCCCACTGAAAGTTGAAGCCCCCGATGCGACCATCCACATCGAGCATCTCGCCCGCCAGGTGCAGGCCCGGCACCAGGCGGCTTTCCATGGTTTCGAGCCGTACCTCGCGCAGCGGCACGCCGCCCGCGGTGGTCTCGGCGTAGGTGAAGCCGCGGTCCCCCGTGACGGGCACCGCCATCGCGGTGAGCATGCGGGCGAGACCGCGCCGTGTCGTGCGGTCCTGTTGCTGCACGGAGCGACCAGGCTCGATGCCCGCCCGCTCCAGGATCGCCCGGGCCAGCCGCTCCGGCAACCTTTCACGCAGGCGGCCCAGCAGGCTTCGGCCGGTGCCTTCGAGCAGCCAGGCATCGGCGGCCGTCTCGTCCATGTCGGGCATCACCGCCAGTTGCAGGGCGACGGAAGGATCCCGGTCGCGTGCCAGCGTCCAGTGCCGTGAGATGTCCAGGGCGGCAGGCCCCGAGAGCCCGAAGTGCGTGCACAGCAGCGAGCCCTGCGTGGCGGCCAGCTTGCGGCCGACCGCGTCGGTCACGCGCAGTTCCGCTGGAAACGCCAGGCCGGAGAGTTCCGTGAGCCAGTGGCCCTCGGCCAGCTTCAGCGGCACCAGGGCCGGCACCACGCGATCCGTCAGGCTGTGTCCGAGTGCCCGCGCCATCTCCAGGCCCGCGCCGTCGGAGCCGCTCTTGGGAAGGCTTCGACCTCCGGTGCAGAGGATCACGCGGTCGGCCAGGAGCGTGCCCCAGTCACCGTGGATGCGGAATCCATCCTCCGATCGGTGCAGTTCGCCGACACGTGCCGGGTGGCGAAGGGACACGCCGGCCGCCTCGCACGCTCGCAGCAGGGCGGTGAGCACGGTGTGGGCGTCGTCGCTCACCGGGAACAGCTTGCCGGTGTCCTCCTGCTTCAGTTCCACGCCCAGTTCGCCGAAGAACCGCACACAGTCCTCCACGCCGAAGCGGGCCAGAACCCTCCGGATCGCCGCCGGCGTGGAGCCTGCATAGTCGCGATCGCTGACCGCGTGGTGGGTGACGTTGCAGCGTCCGCCCCCGGCCACCAGGATCTTGGCGCCGAGGCGGCGGGCGGAGTCCAGGGCCACCACACCGCGCAGACCCGCGCGCCCCGCATGGATCGCCGCCATCAGGCCTGCGGCGCCTGCACCGACCACGGCCAGCGACACCCGTTCCGTCACGGCACTTCGCGGTCCTGGGCCGGCGTCCCCTCGATGGTGAGCGTGGCCGATCGCGGCGCCTGCGTCTCCGACGGGCATCCGGGGCACCTGGGCGCCTCGCGGCGCGTTGGCAACAGCGGCCGCAGCACCACGACCGCGGCGGCGACCGCCAGCGACGTGACCAGCCAGAACTCCCAGTCGCTCCACGGCATCAGCGCACCTCCATCGCCAGAAGGATCCATCGGACCAGAGCGCCGCCGCCCCAGGCCAGTCCACTCATCCACGTCAGTTGCAGCAGGGGCCATCTCCACGAGCCGGTCTCGCGGCGAACCAGCGCCAGCGTGGGCAGGCACTGCATGGCCAGCGTGAAGAACACCAGCAGCGCGGCCGCCGTGGGCGTGTCCAGCAGCGGTCCGCCATCGCCGCGCCGTCCCTGGGCGATCCGCTCGATCACCTGGCGTTCGTCCTCCTCCGGAGCGCCCTGCAACACGGCCAGGGTGCTCACGAACACCTCGCGGGCCAGGAAGCTGGTGAGCGTGGCCACGGTCAGCTGCTCGTCAAAGCCCAGCGGCGCGAACGCGGGCTGGGCCAGGCGTCCGATCCGGCCGGCGAAGCTCTGCATCTGCTGCGCACGCGACATCATGGCGTCGGTCTCCACCTCCAGCACCGCGGCGCGCGTGATGCCATCCATGGTGCCCGACGCTCGAAGGGTCTGGGCCTGCGCGAAGCGGGCCGTCATCTCGTCGGTGGGCTGGGCCCGTGGGTAGGCGCTCAGCCACCACATCACCACGCAGATGGCCAGGATCATGGTGCCCGCGTTGCGCAGGAACAGCGTGGCGCGGTCCAGCGTCATCCACGCCGCCGCACGCAGGCTGGGTCGCCGGTAGGGCGGCAACTCCAGCATCATCGGTCGTGCCGGGCCGCGAAGCAGCGTGCGCCGCGCCAGCAGGGCGGTCAGGGCGCCGGCCGTGGCACCGGTGGCGTAGCAGCCGATGAAGGCCAGCGCCGCCAGCCATGGACGCCCGGTGAAGAGCACGGAGATCAGCAGCACATACACCGGCAGTCGTGCCGTGCAGCTCATGAAGGGCGCCACCAGGATCGTGGCCAGCCGGTCGCGCGGATCGGGAATCAGGCGTGTGCTCATGATGCCCGGCAACGCGCAGGCATGGCTCGAGAGCAGGGGCACGAACGCCTGACCCGGCAGTCCGAATCGCCGCATGAACCGGTCCGCCGCGAAGGCCGCACGGGCCAGGTAGCCGCTGTCCTCGAGCAGGCTCAGCATGAAGAACAGCAAGGCGATCTGCGGCAGGAAGACCACCGTGCCCGCCACGCCGCCCACCACGCCGTCGACCGCCAGGTCCCGGATCGGTCCCTGCGGCAGCACCGTCCCAAGCCAGCCGCCCACGTTGGAGAAGATCCAGTCGATGGCCTCCATGGGGAACTGCGCCAGCCAGAAGATGCCCGCGAACAGCACCGCCATCACCATGATGAAGACCGCAGCGCCCGACACCGGGTGCGTCAGGGCCGCGTCCACGCGGTCGCTCATGCTTTCGCTGGAGATCGCCCGTTGCCCACCCACGCTCTCGGCCACCGTCACGCTGCACCAGGCCGCCACGGCCGACTCGTCGCCATCGGGCAGCAGGGCGCAGCGTTGCTCGAAGGCAGCCTGGTCCAGGCCCGCGACCGCCGTGCACCAGGCCTGCTCCGACAGTTCGCGCACGCCCTCGCCGGTGCGTCCGCTGGTCACGCACACCGGGCAGCCGAGCCGGGCCCGCAGCTTGACGGCGTCCAGACTCAGGCCCTTGCGTCGCGCCTCGTCGGCCAGCGTGACGGCCACCACGCAGGGCAGGCGCCTTCGGAGCGCCTGCACCGCGAACCGCAGGGATTTGGCCAGATTGGTGGCATCCGCCACCAGCACCACCACGTCCGGGGCGCAGTCGCCGATGCGCCCCTCGATGCACGCGCGACAGAGACGGCTCTCCGGCAGTTCCAGGTGCAGTCCGTAGCTGCCCGGCAGATCCATGACCTCCATGTCGCGGCCTTGCACCCGCGTCAGACCCACCCGGCTCTCGACGGTGGTTCCCGGCAGGTTGGCGGTGCGGGCCCGGGCCCCGCAGAGACGGTTGAACAGCGTGGTCTTGCCGGTGTTGGGTTGTCCAAGCAGTGCGGCTCGAAGGGTGCGGATGCCCGCTCCCGGAAGGGAGGCCGCCGCACCGATGCCCGCGCTCACGTCAGCACGCCCCGGAGCCGTCGCACGGCGTCACCATCAACCGGTTCGCCACGGGACCGCTCAATCCGAACCTGGTGCGCTCCACCTGGATGATGCAGGGCTCGCCGGGCTTGCACACCCGCAGTTCGCAGTGCTCGTGCACGCCCATGGCCCGAAGCAGGCACTGGTCGTGTTCGGCCAGGCCGGCCATGCAACCGCTCTCCAGCGTGGCACGCTGGCCTCGGGCCAGCTGCGTGAGCGGGATCCGGGGACGCTGCGGGTGGGACGGGGACCGATCCATGCCGGATCGCATGCTAGGGGCGATGCGACGCGCGTTCAAACCACCGATCACGGGGCGAACACGTCCGCGGGTGCCGGCTGAAGCGACTGCACCACGAACCGAAGGCGGGCTTCCACCTGGGGCGCGATCGTGGGGGTCAGGCCGAACGGATTGGCGGGCTCCTCCGAGGTGATCTCCGGCTGCAGTGTGAGCTGCGGCAGCACCCGTGCCCTCAGGATCCAGTCGCCGATCGACTTGGCGGGTTCCAGGTCCGGCACCGAGGTGGCCGGACACCTGAAGGTGAAGGCCGGCTCCACTCGGGATCCATCGGCTCGCAGCACATGCCCCACGAACTCCAGTTCCCGGGGCTGTGCATTCACCTGCACGCACTCGCTCACCCGGATGCGCCACTCGATCGGCTGCTCGAACTTCTGCATGACCTCGATCCATCGGGCGGCGCGCTGACGGTAACTGGACCACACCTTCCGGTCCGCATCGGGCGTGGGAATGGCCTGCCCCTTCTCCTGCAGGTCCTCGCGCAACTTGACTGCCAGGCTTCGCAGGACCGCATTGGGGTTGCCCCAGGGCTCCGTGCCGGGATCGCGCGATCCGGCGGGCGGCTGCGGGGCCTGGACAGGCTTGGCTCCCGTCATGGACTCGAGCTCGCGGATCCGTTGTCGCGCGTCCTGCAATTCGCGCTGAAGGCGCTGATTCTCCTGCTGGAGCCGCTTCAGGGCTTCCGAGTCCTGGCCGTGGGCCATCCGGGGCTGCAGCAGCGGCAGCAGCAGAGCCACCGCCATCACGATCGATCGCATGCGCTCATGCTAACACCGTGTCCACGCGGCTATTCTTTCAACATGAGCGCCTCCGCCAGGCTTGCCAATCGGGTTCGCGGGCGGCTGCAGGCCCAGCGACGGCTCGACGCCCTGGCGACCGCGATCGTGGTGGCCGGCGTGACGGCCTGCGTCACGCTGGCCGTGACGCGACTGGCCGGAGCGCACGGAATGTCACTCTCGCTCCTCCTCGGGGCCGCAGCGGGTGGAGCGGCAAGCGTGCTCGTCCTGGGGCGGTCGCGTGGGCCCACGATCACCTCGGCGGCCATCCAGTTGGACGAGCGACTGGGCCTGGATGGTCGCATCGCCAACGCGTTGGCGCTTCACGGTCGCCGCGATGGCATGGCCGTTGCCGCCATCGAGGACGGTGATCGTCTGGCCGGCAACCGCGACACGCAGGCTGGTGTGGCGCGTGCCTTCCCATGGAGGGTTCCGCCGTTGGCGGTCTGGACACTGGTCGTATGGCCTGTCTGGGCGCTGGGCGCCTGGTGGCTTCCGGTTCGAACCGTGCCAGTGGCCGAAACGCCAGCGGTGGCGCAGACATCGCTGGAGGAATCGGCGGCTCGCGCTGAGGCCACCGATCAGGGGCTGCAGAGGGCCGCCGAGACCATCGCCGAAAGCCCTGAGGCTGCCGAGCGGCTCCAGGACCTGCTTGTTGAGATGGAGCGCCGTCAGGCATCCAGTCGTCTGGAGTCGGATCCCGCTCGCAGGGAGGCCGAAGCCATGGAGCGCGCGGCCGCGATGGAGTCCCGGCTGGCGGATGAACTCGAGTCGATCGAGACGTCGGAGGCACGGCAGCTCCGCGAGATGCTCGCCGGGCTTCCGGAGCTGCCCGACCAGGCCAGGGCCCTTTCCCAGGCTCTCAAGTCCGGAGACCTGGACAAGGCCATGCAGGAGGTCGAGCGCCTGAGCCAGCAGACGGCGTCCGGCGATGCCGAGCAGGCACGTGCCGCCACCGAAGCCCTGCAGCGCGTGGCGGAGGCGTTGCAGACGGCTGCCGCGTCGCGGGCCGCGTTCCATGAAGCGTTGCGTGAGGCCGGGATCGATCCCGCGAAGGCGGAGTCGATGGCGGAGGCGCGTCAGGCCATCGAGCGAAGCCCGTCGCTGACGCCTGAGCAGAAGCAACAGCTTCAGAAGAAGGTCGAGTCTGCCGAACGGGCGTCGGAGCAGTGCCGAAACATGGGGCAGGGCATGAGCCAGGCGAGCCGTGGGTCCTCCTCCGCCGCGAAGCAGTCCATGTCCCGAGCGGCATCGCAGCAGCGCATGGAGCGCGTCTTGCGCAAGGCCATGGGCCAGTGCAAGGGCGGATCCGAAATGGGCTGGTCCATGCCGTGGGAGCGCCGAGCCGCTGGCCCGGGTTCGGGTCGTGGCAAGGGAGCGGGTGGCTCGCCCCGGACCGACGGTCGCACCGAGGCGCTGGCCGATGGCGCATTGCCGGACACCGAGGAGTCCGCGGGGGACGGCGACCTGCGGGACGAGGCGGTCGCACGCCAGTTCGTGCGGGGCGAAGGCGTGCGCGGCGAACTCAGCCAGGCCCAGTTGCAGGTTGTGGTGACCCGCGTGCAGCAAGGCCTGGAAGAAGGCACCGAGGAGGATCCGGTGCCCTCGCACCTCAAGGAAGCGCACAAGCGGTACTTCGAGCAATGGAAGCGGCGCCTGGACGCCAAGCCGGCCGCTGGGCCCTGAGGCGCGCCGGGATCCACCGTGCAACTGAACCTTGAGCGTCCCGAATGGCTGGTGCTGCTTGCGGCGTGCATCCCCGTGGCGTGGCTCGCGTGGCGATCGCGCGCGGTCGTGGGCACGGCGCGGTCGATCGCGGCAGGGTCGCTTCGCCTGCTCGTGATCCTGCTGCTGGTGATCGGCCTGTCGCGTCCCTCGCTGGTGCATCGAGGCGAGGGCGTGACCGTGGTGGTGGTGGCGGATGCCAGCCGCTCGATGCCGGCGGCGCTGCTCGCCGAGGCTCAGGCATGGATCCAGGCCGCCATGGATCGTGAGCCCCTCGCCACGGACCGCACCGGCACGGTCACGGTGGCACGCGAACCGCAGATCCAGTCCATTCCGGCGGTGGGCGCCAGGGTCGCGATGCTTCGTCATGCCGGCGACGGAACCGCCAGCGACCTGTCCGCGGGCATCCGCACCGCGTTGGCGGTGCTGCCCGCTGACACGCGCAACCGCATCCTGCTGGTGAGCGACGGACTGGATACCGCAGGTTCGCTTGTCGACGCCGTGGCGCAGGCCGCGGCCGCCGGCGTACCGATCGACGTGCTGCCGGTGGCGGCCCCTCGATCCGGTGACGTGATGGTGGAGGCGGTGCGGGCACCGGCCAGGGCTCGCCGCGGACAGGTCATGGACGCCCGGGTGGTGCTCCGCAGCACCGGGCCAGCCCAGGGCCAGCTCGTGATGAAGGTGGACGGCCGCGTGGTGGATCTGGATCCTTCCGGTCCCGGAACGGGCCTGCGGATTCGTCTTGAGGGCGGGCCTGCCGCCTTCAACGTGCCGCTGCCGGTGGAGCGCTCGGGCGCCGTGCGCGTGGAGGCCGTGTTCGAGCCCGATGCCGCCGACCGCGATGCAGTCCCCGAGAACAATCGCGGCGAGTCGATCACCTTCGTGGGCGGCGAGGGGCGCGTGCTCGTGGTGCGGCAGGGCGAGGAGCCCGTGGAGGCGCTGCTGCGGGCGCTGGCGGCCAGTCGACTGGAGGCCGAGGTGATCGATGTGGCGCTGCTGTCCCAGCGCCTCGCGGCGGGCGATTTCGATGCGTGCGTGCTGGCCAACGTTCCGCGCTGGGCCCTGGATGCCGAGGCCGATCGGGGACTGCGCTCGAGCGTGCACGACATGGGATGCGGACTGCTGATGCTGGGAGGCGACCGCAGTTTCGGAGCCGGGGGGTGGCAGGACAGCGAGACGGCCAAGGCGATCCCGGTCGAGATGAACCCTCCCCAGGAGCGACGCCTGCCGTCCGGGGCGCTGGCCATCATCATCGACGCCAGCGGCAGCATGTCCTCGCCGGTGGCCGGAGCCAACGCCTCGCAGCAGCAGATCGCCGCCGAGGCCGCCATCAAGGCGATCCGCGCGCTCTCCCCGCGCGACGAGGTCACGGTGATCGCGTTCAGCGGCGAGGCCACGGTGGTGGTGCCGCTGACCACCTGCGAGAACGTGGCCTCGATCGAGCAGCGCGTGCGTGCGATCGAGTCGGGCGGCGGCACCAACATGTTTCCCGCCCTCCGGGCCGCGTCGGAGCAGCTGGCCGGCTCATCCGCCCGCACTCGGCACGCGATCGTGCTCAGCGACGGAAAGACCGTGGGTGATCCCGGCGAAGGCCTTGCCATCGCCGCGGAGATGGCGCGATCGGGCCAGACGCTCTCCTCGGTGGCGATCGGAGACGGGGCCAACGACGGGCTGCTGGCACGCCTGGCCCGCGTGGCCGATGGACGCTTCTACGAGGTGCGTGATGACCAGAGCCGCGTGAGCATCCCGCAGATCTTCATCAAGGAGGCGCAACTGGTCCGCCGATCGCTTCTCTGGGAGGGCGATCCGTTCACGCCGGTGCAGGCGGCTCGCGCGGAGTGGCTGCCCTCGGGCGGCGCGCCTCCGATGCGGGGCTACGTGGTGACCGGCGTCCGCGGGGATCCCGCGGTGACCGGCTGGTTCAGCCCGACCGATCCGCCCGACCCGATCCTGGCCTGGTGGAACCACGGGCTGGGGCGCGGAGCCGCGTTCACCAGTGATCTGGGCGGGCGATGGACGGCGGCGTGGGTCGGCTGGCCCGGCTTCCAGCCGTTCGTCGGGGGTCTGGTGCGATGGCTGCTGCGGCCTTCGGCACCCGGAGACGTGACGATCCGCACCGAACTGGAAGGCGACCGCGCCCGCGTGGAACTGGAGGTGACCGGCGACTCCGGCGCGCGGGCCGAACGGGCCGAGGTCCGGGTGATGCAGCCCGATGGGTCGAGCACGGCAGTCATGCTTCGGCAGGTGGGTCCGGGTCGATGGACCGGCGGGTTCGGCGTGGACGAGCGTGGCGCCTACCTGGTGAACGCGGCGGTCGGGCTCTCGGGTTCCACGCGACCGCTTTTCACGCAGGCCACCATCAGCCTTCCCTATCCGCGCGAGTTCCGTCGTGTGGGTGCCGACATGGCCGCGCTGGAGCGCGTGGCGGCTCGCACCGGCGGTCGCCTGCTCCAGGTGGGTGACCCCGACGTGCGTCTGCATGAGGCCGGCAGTCTGCGCATTCCCGAGGCCGTGCGGCATGCCTGGGACATCTGCCTTGTTGTGGCGGCGGTCCTGTTCGTGATGGATGTGGCCACGCGAAGGCTGGCGCTGGCGTGGGGTGACCGCCAGGGACCGGTTCGCCGCGACACCGACCGGGTGGCCCAGGCCTGGCGCACGGCCCGTGCGCGGGCCCGCGGTCCGGCACCTCGGCCGGCGGTGGTGGAGATGCCCGAGGCGACCGTTCCTGTTCCCATGGATGCCGCGGCGCCCGTCTCCGGATCGGTGCCTGGGCCTGACGAGTCCGCGGCATCGCGCGCGGCGTCGTTGCCGGAGTCGCCACCGGATGACACGCCCATGGGTCGACTGCGGGCGGCCAAGCGACGCGCCCGCCAGGGAGGTGGCGAGTGAGCGCAGGCATGGATCTCGTGCAGGCTCGCGAGGCGGCGGAGACGTTCCGCGCCGACGCCGAGCGGTTGCGTGCGGCCATCGAGTCGCACGTGGTGGGTCTGGGCCAGACGCTCGAGGCCTGCCTGTGGTGCCTGCTGGCGGATGGACACCTTCTTCTGGAGGGTGTGCCTGGGCTGGGCAAGACGCTGCTGGTCCGCACGATCGCCTCGGCCACGGGGCTTCAGGCCGCACGGGTGCAGTGCACGCCGGACCTGATGCCGGCCGACGTCTTGGGTACCCCCGTCCTCATGCAGGACCCGGTGACCGGGCGGCGAGAGCGTCGCTTTCGCCCAGGTCCCGTGTTCTGCCAGGTGCTGCTGGTGGACGAGATCAACCGAGCGGCGCCCCGCAGCCAGAGCGCTCTGCTTGAGGCCATGCAGGAGCGCAGCGTGAGCGTGGATGGGGACACCATGCATCTGGCAAGGCCCTTTCTGTGCTGGCCACGCAGAACCCGATCGAGCAGGAGGGCACCTACCCGTTGCCCGAGGCGCAGCTGGACCGGTTCCTGGCCAAGGTGATCGTGCCGGTGCCGGACCGTCCCGCCCTGGCTGAGATCCTGCGGCGAACCACGGCTGCGGCGCTGCCCCCGGTGCCTCGGGTGATCGACGCGGCTGGACTGCTTCGGCTCCAGACCCTGGCAACCAGGGTGGCGGTGGCGCCGCATGTCATGGACTGGGCGGTGCGGTTGGTCTTGGCGTCGCAACCCGATGGGCCGCAGGCGTGGCCGCAGACCCGTCGGTGGATTCGCGTGGGCGCGGGGCCGCGTGGAGCGCAGGCCCTGCTGCGACTGGCCAAGGTCCGCGCCCTGCTGGCGGGTCGCCATGCCGTGGCGATCGACGATCTGCGGGTGGTGGCGCCGTGTGCGCTGCGGCATCGTCTTCGACTCAGCTTCGAGGCTGGTGCCGACCGCGTTGACGCGGACGCGGTCATTGCGCACCTGCTCGGAAATCTCCCGTTGGAGGCGGCATGAACGGCGGCGCGCT
>JBJOGW010000022.1:0-15311 GCA_046048055.1 Planctomycetota bacterium | reverse complement strand
CCGGCTGCAGCAGCTCGTCGTTGGGGTAGAGCGCGCTGTCGTAGAAGTTGTTGATCATGCGGTACTCGCAGAACAGCGTCACGTCGGGCGAGTGCTGAAAGGACAATCCCACGGAGCCACGGGCAAAGTTGCTCTGGTCCGGATTCTGCTGGGTGTTGCGGTCCTCGAGCAGGAGCGTGGTGCTGCCATAGACGCTGAGCGTGCTGGAGAGCGCCCAGGTGCCGCGGGCGTAGGCGTGATTGCCCCACTGCGAGAGTTCGGGACGCGACGCGAAGAACTGCGGGGTGGGGCTCTGGTAGTAGGCCAGGCTGTTCAGGCCGGCCGTGCTGCCCGGCCGCTGGAAGTTGGCGGACTGGTCGTTCACCACCACGCCCGCATCCAGCATGATCCAGTCCACGCTTCGCCAGTTGCCGGGGCCGCCGCGGTAGGTCTGCCAACGCTGGGTCAGGCCCAGCTGCGCGGCGGCGGAGCCGGTCTGGCCCTCCACGTCCTGGTCGAAGATCGGATACTGGCCGTTGTCGCCCGTGTCGTAGCCGGCCCACAGCACGGCGTTGGGCTGCAGCACCCAGCGCAGCCTGTTCAGGTCCAGGCTGGAACTCTGCACCAGTCCGAACTCCTGGCTGAACTCGGCGCTCATGCGGGCACCGGCGGCCAGGATCCCGCGGGCGGCACCACCATCGCTGGAGCCACCGGGCGTGATGGCCAGGTACGCATCGCGATACGCCTGGAAGTCGTTGAGCATGTAGCCGATCGCCGAGGCCTGCACGAACGGCGTGATCTTCATGACGTCCAGATCGAACGGCATGGCCAGTTCCTGGCGCATGAACCCGCGCACGTAGGTCTCCTCGTTGTAGCCGGCGTTCAGGTAGGCAGCGTTGATGAAGGCGTTGCCGCCGATGCCGTTGGCGGCGAAGGCCCGGGTCCGAGCCGCCAGTTCATTGGGCGTGCCCCGCTCCAGCTGCATGGACATGGCGTTGAGCGAGTACTCGCTGGTCCAGTTCACGCTGCCCTCGAACAGGCTGTCGCCATAGCGGCGGTAGGTGATCTCGGGATACTTGGAGACGCTGTAGGGACGGCTGGCCAGCATCCAGCTGTTCGTCACGTAGCGGTCCAGGTCGTACTTGATGAGCGCGTCGAAGGCCGTGTGGGCCGACTGCAGCTTGACGAATCCGCTGGTCTCGTACTCGCGGCGGTTCATGAAGTCCTGCTGCTGGAAGGTGCTCACGAACGCGCCGTCGCTCACCCATGCAAGCTGCCCCTGGATCAGCGAACCCTGGTCAAACTCCACGGTGGCGGCCCCGTCGATCACGCCGCGCCACTGCAGCGGCGAGACGTACTCCACGCCCGAGGAACTCTGCTCGGTGTTCTGCAGGTCATAGAAGCCGTACAGGTTCAGGTTGCCCGGCGCGCCCGTGAAGCGCACGCCCAGCCCGTAACCGTTCCTGGAGTAGATGTCGTTGCCGATCTCGGCCTCCATGTCCAGGTCCGGCTTCCAGCCCGCCAGCTTCCACAGGTTCCAGCGCGTGCTCACCGAGGTGCCCTGGAAGTCGTTGTAGCCCACCGCCACCTGGGGCAGCACGGGATCCTCGGCCTGCCCGCGCAGGTAGGGCCAGTAGAAGAAGGGCACCGCCCCGCCGCGCAGCGTCACGTGCGAGGCCTCCAGGGTGGTGGACGGATCGTCGGCCGGTCCCTTGGTGACGGTGATGCGGCTTGCCGCCAGCGCGATGTGCGGCCGGTAGAACTCGCTCAGGCTCACGGTGGCGCTGCGGGCCTCGAACTGGTCCTGCGCCACCTGCCGGACCTCGGCGGCCCGCGCGATCACGGGAATCCCGCGCCGGGTGTAGGTGCGGAGCACGGCCTGCAGCGCCGCAGCACGACGGGTGCCCACGTCGTAGTAGACCTGCCCGCCGCGCATGGCATAGTCGCCGTCGGTCGCGTTCACGTCACCTTCCAGGTAGACGCCTTCCACGCTCTCGGCATTCATCTGGCCTGTTCCTTCCTGGAGTCCCGCCACGGAGCCGGGCTTGAGGAAGATCACCGCCCGCTCGGCGCTCAACCGCATCTCGCCCGTGCGCAACGCGGGATCGCGGGCCATGATGTCCACCTGCGATCCACCCGTGACCACCACCACGTCCTGCTCGCGATCGATGGTGACCTCGCGTCCGGCAAAGATCACCACGTCGCCGCTGCGGGTGGGCAGGTCCGTGGGCGTGGGCAGCGTGACGGAGCGAGCCGCCTCGGATCCCTGCGGATCGGAGGGGATCAACGACTCGCGCACCAGAAGCGGCGGCTCGGGCAGGGGCTGCGGGCGATCCACGCTGGGCCGGGTGCCAAGCTTGGCAGGGCCAGCGGCGATGGCACGCAGGTGCTCCGCCAGCCGGGCCTCTCCGGGGGCGACCACGGATCGACCGGCCGCCTGCTCCTGAACCACCGGAGAAAGGAGACGCACGCTGCCACGCAGGCTTGCGGTCACCAGCACGTTGCCTCCGGCCACGCCCACGCCCGCACCGCGCGTGGGCTCGGCCACCTTGGGGAACCACATGGCCACCTGCGTGATCAGCCCCCCGGCGCTGGGGAGACGGTTGATCCACACCAGCGCGTCCCGGGCCATGAAGTTGTAGCCAGCCACCGTGATGCGCACGTCTCCCTGCAGGGCCAGCCGAAGCGTGTCGTCCACCTTCCAGCGAAGCGTGCGTGTGGCCTGCAGGACCAGGTCGGTCTCCTGCGCCACGATGGGCAGCACGAAGCCACTGAGGCGATCGCCCGTGATGGGCGCCTCTCGCAGGCCAGCCTGCCCGGTCGAGGGCGACAGGTCCGCCGGGCCGGCTGCAAGCATGCAGAGCGAGAGCAGGAGCGTCAGGCCACGTCGCACGGTCGGAATGCTACCGGGGGCCAGACTCGCTCAGCCGCGCCACGCCGGCGGCGCGGCGAGCATGGCGTGGACCTCGCGCGCCAGCGACGTGAGCACCCAGCAGGCCACCGCGGTGCCTGCAAAGGCCAGCGCGGACACGGGGCGTTGCATGGAAACGCTCCATGCCGCGGCCATGGCCGGTGGGGCCGCCACCACCGCGCGGTGCAGCAGCAGTGCCGAGTCCTCGCGGGTGGGTTCGCGCGAGGCCGCCCGCAGCAGCCAGAGAAACCAGCCGATCGCCAGGGCCGGGAAGAGAGCCAGCCACATCTGGCCCGAGGGCGGCCACTCCGGCACATCACGCCGAATCCCCAGCCACACCAGGCCGGCCACGCAGGCGGCCAGGATCAGCCCCAGAGTGGTCAGCCCCTGCGCGTCCAGCACGGGACGCTTGCCCAGACGTTGGTGGGCCACCGCGCCGGCCACCGTGGCCTTGAGCAGGATCAGGCAGGCGGGAAGCGTGAACGGCTGACCCGGCCACGGGATGAACATCACGCCCGCGTGGGCAAGTCCCATCATCGGAATGCCGATCGCGGGCACGTGCCGACCCATGGTGTTCCAGACCACGATGCCCGCCGCCGCCAGCAACGCCACGCGCAGCGCGTCATCTCCGAACGCCAGTGACGCCAGCAGCGCCGTGACGAGCGATCCGAAGGTGACCAGGGCGGCGTGCGGTGTGCGCATGCGACCGGCGGGCAGCGGTCGCCCGGGATTGGTGGCCTGATCCCGGCGCTGGTCGAGCAGGTCGTTCATTCCGGCGGCGAACCCCAGCATGCCACCACCCACCAGGCCGGCCAGTGTCAGGGCGAGCGTCAGCGGCATGGTGCTTGCGGGCCGTGCCGCCGCCGCAGGATCCCAGCGAGCCAGCAGCGTGGCCAGCCACAGGTCGCTCCCCACGGCCAGGGCCAGCGGAAGACGAACCAGCTGCAGGATGGCCAGCGCTCGGATGACCAGAGACCGCATGTCGGGATGCTACGGAGCCGAATCCGTGCCTTTGCGGCGCGCCCGAGTCACCTTCTACCATCCCGGCCCATGCGCATGGCTTCCACATTCGTTCACGGCCTTCAGGCCAGCGGCATCCGCGTGGCCGTGGTGGCCAGCGACTACCACCGAGAGATCCATGATCGCCTGCTCGCGGGCGCCATGCGGGCCTTCGAGCAGGCTGGCGGGACGGCGGCGCAGGTCGAGGTGTTCACGGTGGACGGCATCTTCGACGTGCCTGCGCTGGCGGGCGAGGCGATCCAGGGGCCGGCGGACGCGGTGGTGGTGCTGGGATGCGTGGTGCAGGGCGAGACGCGTCACGACCAGCACATCGCCCAGTCGGTGCTCTCCACGCTGAGCGATCTGGCCGCGCGACACCGCAAGCCGGTGGCGATGGGGGTGCTCACCGTGGAGAGTCTCAAGCAGGCCAAGGCCCGCTCGGGCGGCTCCAGGGGTGACGCGGGCGCCTTCGCCATGAACGCCGCGATCCGATCGGTCGTGGAGCTCCGCCGCATGCGAAAGGCGAGCCCGTCATGCACGTGAAGACCCAGGCCCGGCGTTGCGCCCTGCAGGCCATGTACGAACTGGACCAGGGATCCGGCGAGACCTCGCTGGCCGGTCGCTTTGCCGACGACGCCGAGGCGCCGCTCGATGCCCAGAGCCTGGAGCAGGGACGCGCTCTGGCCGCGATGGCGTGGGAGTTTCGCGACGAGGCCGACCGGGCGTTGGCCGCCCTGGTGACGGACTGGCCCGCGCATCGCCAGCCCGTGGTGGATCGCAACGTGCTTCGGCTGGCCTTCTATGAGATGGCCCACGGAGGCGTGCCGCACGCGCTGGCCATCGACCAGGCCGTGGAACTGGCTCGCGAGTTCGGCGGCGACCGCAGCCCGGCGTTCGTGAATGCGGTGCTGGACCGCTGGTGGAAGAGCCGGGGTGGGGCCGCCTGATGTTCCGATGGGCGATCGAGGCCCTTCGCCGGGGGGCGCAGCGCACCGCAGCGGCACTGGGTGGCGGGGTGCGCTCGCTGCTGCTTGGGCGCGACCTCGACGAGGCGCTCATCGACCAGCTGGAGACCACGCTGGTCTCGGCGGATGTGGGCGTGACCGTGGCGCGCGACCTGGTGGACGAGGTGCGACGGCGGTTCCGTGCCGGCATGGCGCGCAAGGGGTCGGACGCGGTGGACATCCTGAAGGAGCGTCTGAAGGAGCGACTGCGGGCTGGAGACCGTGAGCTGGCCCAGGCGGCCACTCGGCCCACCGTGATCCTGGTGGTGGGCGTGAACGGATCGGGCAAGACCACCAGCGTGGCCAAGATCGCCAAGGCGCTGCAGGACCAGGGGCGGAGCGTGCTGCTGGCGGCCGCGGACACCTTCCGCGCCGGCGCGGTGGCGCAACTCACGATCTGGGCGGAGCGGCTCGGCGTGGACATCGTGAAGGGCAAGGCTGGTGCCGATCCGGCCAGCGTGGCCTTTGACGCGGCCGACGCGGCGGTGGCACGGGGCACCGACGCGCTGCTGGTGGACACGGCGGGACGGCTGCACACCCAGGAGGGACTGATGCGCGAACTGGGCAAGATCCGCTCGGTCATCGCCAGGCGCATTCCCGGTGCCCCGCACGAGGTCCTGCTGGTGCTGGACGCCACCACCGGGCAGAGCGCGGTGGCCCAGGCGCGCATCTTTCGCGAGGCCGCCGACGTGACCGGCGTGTTTCTGGCCAAGCTGGACGGGACCGCCCGAGGTGGCGCGGTGGTGGCGATTCAGGAGGCGGTGGGCGTTCCCGTGAAGCTGGTGGGCGTGGGCGAGACCCCCGACGATGTGCAGGCGTTCGATCCCGACGCGTTCGTGGATGCCCTGTTCGAGGGGACCGCCGCGGCCTGATGCCGCTTGGGAGGCCGCGGCGCGGCACCTACCATGCACCCATGCGTCGAGGGTTCACCATCGTGGAACTGCTGGTGGTGATCGGCATCATCGGACTGCTCATGGGCATCGCGGTGCCCACGATGGGCATGATCCGCGCCGAGGCCCGCAACAGCGGCTGCCTGAGCAACCTTCGCCAGATCCACCTGCCGCTGCAGGCCTACACCGACGCGATCGGTGGGCTGGTTCCCATCTGCGACATGCTGCCTGCCGTGGGTGACAACGGTCCCGAGGGAGGACTGCCAGCGCTGCTCAAGGGTTACCTGGAACCCACGTCCGAAGTCTGGCTGTGCCCCGCGGACTTCAATCCCGAGAGCCGGGTCACCGGCACCAGTTATCTCTATGTGCCGGGCCTGCTGCGCTACACGCCCGAGGTGCAGGTTCAGGTGGCCCGCACCGTGCTGCGCGAGCGGGACATCACCGACAAGGCCCGCACGCGCCTTCGCAACCAGCTCGAGGGTCGCATGGTCGGCGCCTTCTACGACGGAATCGAGAAACCTCCCGGCGATGCCCCGGGCGGCACGCCACGGGCCAGCAAGTACGCCCTGGTGGTGGATTCCGAGGACCGGCACCCGGGCACGCGCCAGCCGCGCAACGCGCTCTTTGCCGACGGCTCGGTGCGTGAGAACACCCCTCCGGAGGAGTTGACCGATGAGGGAGATGACGACCAGCCATGACCACGCTTGCCGACATCCGATGGAGGCTGGAGACCATGGACCACGGCCGGGTGGCCCGATCGGCGCTGGTCGTGCTGGCCACGCTGCTCCTGGCCGCAGGGGTGTGGTGGTGGGTGTTCGCCCGGTTCCGTCCGCCGCCGAGCATCTTCGACACCCCGGTGGACGGCGTGCTGGGTTACCTGGCCGTGAAGGACTTCTCCAAGCTGCCGCTGGAGGAGCGCATCCGCTTCATGCGGGAGTTCGCCGACCGCTTCCGCGGCTTCGATCCCGGCGAGAGCGCCGCCGCGGCCGCGTTTCTGGCGGGCCTGAGCCAGCCGGCGCGGGACCAGCTCCGCGAGAACGTGAAGGGCGTGATGAAGGACGCACTGGCCGAGGGCGCCGCCGAGTACATGAACCTTCCGGCCTCGGAGCGCGGCGCGTTCATCGATGGCTGGCTGGTGAAGTGGCAGCGCACCCTGGAGGGTGCCGTGACCGGTCGTGACAGCGGCAAGAGCGACGCGGAGCGTCTGGCCGAGATGAGGCGCGAAGGCGAGCGGGGCGAGCGGCGTCGTGAGCGGTTCGCGGGCGGTGGCGAGGTGACCGACCGTGGCGTGACGCGCTTCCTGGACATCTGGGAGGGCGAGGTGCAGGGCTCGAGCACGCCGCGCGAGCAGGGCCAGATCACGCGCTTTCTGGACGACATCCGCACGCGCATGTTCACGCAGTGAGGGCGGGCCCGCACGAGTCCGCGTTGCTGCCGGTGCGGGCGGTCGCCGAAGAGCTGCTCGAGTCGATCCGCACGAGCGGTCGCCTGATCCTGACCGCCGAGACCGGTTCGGGCAAGACCACGCAGGTGCCACAGATCCTGGTCGAGGGCGGCATCGAGGGACAGGTGCTGGTGCTGGAGCCGCGGCGGCTGGCGGCCCGGATGGTGGCACGTCGCGTGGCGGCCGAGATGGGCACGCGACCGGGCGAACGCGTGGGCTGGCGCACGCGGTTCGACGCCGCCTGGAGCGCCGCCACGCGCATCGGGTTCCTGACCGAAGGCGTCTTCCTGCGGATGCTGGTCGAGGATCCGCAGTTGCGCGGCGTGGGCGCCGTGGTGGTGGACGAGTTCCACGAGCGCAGCCTGCAGGGCGATCTGGCGGTGGCCGGCGTGTGCCGGCTGCAGGCGCGCCGCCCCGACCTGAAGCTGCTGATCATGAGCGCCACGCTCGACGCGGACCGGCTGTCGGCGCGGCTGGAAGCGCGGCGCCTTCACGCCGCGGGCCGTCAGCATCCCGTGACCATCCGGCATGCGGCGGCGGGACGCGACGCGTGCGAAACGGCGGCGCTGCAGGCGGCCGGGCTGGCGGCCGAGGTGGCAGGCGACGTGCTGGTCTTCATGCCGGGCGCCCGCGAGATCGATCGGACGCTGGCGGCGGCGCGGCAGCACGGCCTGGACCGTGACCTGGTCTGGCGAAGGTTGCACGGCTCCATGCCACCGGGCGAGCAGGACCTGGCGCTCGAGCCGACGACGCGGCCGCGCGTGGTGGTGGCGACCAACGTGGCGCAGACCTCGATCACCGTGCCCGGCGTGCGCGGCGTGGTGGACGCGGGCACGGCACGGGTGCACCGCGCGGATCCTCGGCGGGGGCTCGATGCGCTGCGACTGGAGCCGATCAGCCGGGCGGCCGCCGACCAGCGCGCGGGTCGGGCCGGCCGGGTGGCCCCAGGCGTGTGCGTGCGCCTCTGGAGCGAGCAGGATCACGCACGCCGCGCGGAGTTCGACCAGCCCGAGATCGCGCGGGTCGAGCTGTCGGATGCGGCGCTGCAGGTGGCCGCCTGTTCCGGGTCCGTGCACGACTTTCCGTGGCTGGATCCTCCCGAGCCACAGGCCTGGGCGCGCGCCGTGGAGACGCTGCAGCGACTCGGTGCCGTGGACGCGCACGGCGCGATCACCCAGGCGGGCGCTGCCATGGCACGCGTGCCGGCGCCGCCACGCCTGGCGGCGGTGCTGCGAGCCGCGTCGGCAGACGGCTGCCTGGTGCGTGCCAGCCGCTGGGTGGCGGTGGCGTCGGAGCGCGACTTCGTGCGCGGCGGCGATCGCGGGGCGCTGCTCGCGTGCCTGGAGCACGGGGACGCACCGGGCGACCTGGTGGTGCGCGAGAGGATCCTGCAGCGTCTGGCCGAGGGCCGCGCCCTTCCGCCCGGCCTGCAGGTGGTCGACGAAGCCGCTCGCGAGGCGTTGCGCGCCGCCGATCGGCTGGCCCGCGCATTCCCGCGATCGGGCGGCGACACCGCCGAGGTGCCCGCGGAACGCGTGGTCCTGGCCATGCTTCAGGGATGTTCCGACGGCGTGGCGTGGCGGCCCGATCCGCATCGGCCGCACCTGCTGGCGGCCGGGCGTCGCAAGGCCGTGCTGGACCGCGACTCGGTGGTTCATGCGGGCGGTTTCGTGCTCTGCCTGCAGGCCGACGAGAACCCGGCGGATCCCGACACGCAGATCCTCTCCATGGCCGAGCCGCTTCACGAGTCGTGGGTGCGTGCGGCGCTGCCGGGGGCCTTTGAGGTGGTCGAGCGGCTCGCCTGGAACCCGCAGTCCCGGGCGGTGGAACGTCTGGAGGAAACGCTCTTTTCGGGAGTGCCCGTGGATCGCACGGCACGGCCGCCGCGTCCCGTCGATAGCGGCGAGGCGGAGCGACGGCTTGCCGAACGCATCCGGGAGGGCGACGTGATCCTGCGTGGCTGGGACGAGGCGGTGACGCAATGGATCGAGCGTGTGCGCTGCGTGGCGGCGTGGTTCCCCGAGCAGCGGTTGCTGACCTACGAGGCGGACGACCTGGAACTGATCCGGCTGGAACTCTGCTCGGGTCTGCACCGGGCCAGCCAGGTCGAGGACCTGCCGTGCCTGGAGGCGGTGCGCGGCGTGCTCGATCCCGCCTCGCGCGCGTTCGTGGAGCGCATGGCGCCCGCGCAGTTGGCGCTGCCCGAGGGTCCCCGACCCCTGCGGCTGCACTACGAGTCCGGCAAGCCGCCCCGGGGTGCTGCCCGCATCCAGCATCTGTATGGCCTGGACCGCACGCCCACGGTGGCGGGGGGCCGCGTCCCGGTCACGTTGGAGATCCTGGGGCCCAACATGCGTCCCCTGCAGGTGACCAGTGACCTGGCCAACTTCTGGAAGACGCTCTACCCCAGCCTTCGCAACGAGCTCAGGCGTCGCTATCCGCGGCACGCCTGGCGATGAGGGCAGCCTTCACTCCAGACCGGCGACCAAGCCCTCGCCGGTGTGTCGCCGGGTGCCAAGCCGCAGGCCTTCGCCCAGGTCCACTGCCACGTCCTCGGGGAATCGGGGCAGGTGCGGGGCCCAGGTGCGAGTGCCCCGGTGCACGTCGCTGACCAGCTTCACGCACTCCTCGGGGTCGTCGGTGATGTGCATCAGGTTCAGGTCCACTTCCTCGATGTAGGCATGCTTGGCCAGCAGGCCCGACCGCAGCCACTCGAACATCTCCTGCCAGAACGCACGGCCCATCAGCACCAGCGGCTTGGGCGTGGCCTTGAGGGTCTGCATGAGCGTGAGCGCCTCGAAGAGCTCATCCAGCGTGCCGAATCCGCCGGGAAGGCACACGGTGGCCACCGAACTCTTCACGAACATGAGCTTTCGGATGAAGAAGTACCGAAAGTCCAGCGAGAGGGTCTGGAAGGGGTTGGGACGCTGCTCCTTGGGCAGCAGGATGTTCAGACCCACGCTCTTGCCGCCGGCCGCCACGGCCCCCTTGTTGGCCGCTTCCATGATCCCCGGCCCGCCGCCAGTGATCACCGCGAAGCCGGCCTTGGCCAGGCCCTTGCCCACGTCCTCGGCCATGGTCCAGTAGCGGGTGTCCGGCGGTGTGCGGGCGCTGCCGAACACGCTGACCGCAGGCCCCAGGTCCGCCATGGCATCCGTGGCATCCACGAACTCGCTCATGATGCGTAGGGCCCGCCACGACTCCGCGCCCTGCATCCGACGCTTCTCGGCTGGATCCATAGGCCGAAAGGGTAGCGGAATGACGGTTGGGATCCTGAATCATAAATCCATGAAACACATGAACTTGTGCATGGTGATTTGAACCCGAGGCCTCGATTCAGATATCATGTTTCTCTTATGGCACGCACGCAGGACTCCAAGGTGGCCGCCAGGACAACTCGCAAGACTTCGGGGAAGACCAGGGCGGAAGCCACGTCCGCAACTGGCGGTGGCGGCAAGTCTTCGGTGGTGGAGACCAAGCCTGCCCGCACCCGTGCGCCGGAGTTGGCCAACTACAACGCGGCCCTGAAGTGGCTTCATGAGCGCACCGACATCGAGCGTCAGCGGGTGGTCCGCTACAGCGACGACGCCTTCAAGCTGGACCGCATGCATGACCTGCTGGCCAAGCTGGGCAACCCGCACCTGCAGGTGAAGACGGTGCACGTGGCCGGCACCGTGGGCAAGGGCAGCACGGTCGCCATGATCGCGAGCATGCTCCGGGCCTGCGGGTACGTGGTGGGCGAATACACCAGCCCGCACCTGGTCGATGTGCGCGAGCGGATCGGGGTGAACGGACGCATGATCGGCAAGCCGACCTTCACCGAGCTGATGCGCCGGGTGGCCAAGGCCGCCGCCAAGCTGGCCGAGGAACCCACCTTCTTCGAGGTCATGACCGCCGCGGCACTGCGGCACTTCGCCGACGAGGCCGTGGATGTGGCGGTGATCGAGGTGGGGCTGGGTGGACGCCTGGACAGCACCAACGTGATCACGCCCGAGGTGAGTGTGGTGACCACCATCGACCTCGACCACACCAAGCTGCTGGGCAACACGCTGGGCGCCATCGCCCGCGAGAAGGCCGGCATCTTCAAGAAGGGCGTGCCCGCGGTGGTGTTCGATCCGCCGGGCGAGGTGGACAAGGCGTTCCGTGAGGTGGCGGAGAAGGTGGGCGCGGACCTGCGGGTGGTGAACAAGGACATCGAGTTCAGCAGCCGCTTCTGCACCAGCGAGGACCTGGGGCCCCACACCCGCGTGTGCCTCTACACCAAGACCAGCCGGCTCGAGCACCTGCCCGTGCCGCTGCCAGGCGAGCACCAGAGCAGCAACTGCGGCCTGGCGCTGGCGGCCATCGACGTGCTGCGCGGTCGTGGCTTCGACTGCCCGGAGGACAAGGTGGCCCGCGGTCTGGCCAACACACGCGTGCCGGGTCGCATGGAGGTGGTGCGCGAGCGTCCGCGCGTGCTGGTCGACGGCGCCCACAACCCCATCAGCGTGCAGACGCTCATGAAGTGCGTGGGCGCTCATGTGCCCTACGACAGCATGGTCTGCGTCTTCGGGTGCTGCGCAGACAAGGACGTCGGCGTGATGCTGGACAAGGTGAACCTGGGCGCCGACAAGGTGATCTTCACCCGAGCCGCGTCCACGCCGCGCGCCGCGGCCCCCGAGGACCTGCAGAAGATGTTCGCCGAGCGCAGCGGCAAGATGAGCCAGGTGGCTCGCACGCTGCCGGAGGCCCTGGAGCTTGCCATTCGTGCCGTGAGCCGCGAGGACCTGATCGTGGTCACCGGCAGCTTCTACCTGGTGGGCGAGGCGCTGCGCATCCTGCAGCAGGATCGCGAGAAGGCCGAGGCGGCCCGCGCCTGACGCGGTAGCCTGCCCGCCTTCATGCCCGACGAGTCCACTCCCTTCCGCTACGACGCGGCGCTGGCCGGTCGCATCGAGACCTCGTGGCAGGCTCGATGGGAGCGTGACAACGCGTACCGAGTGGGCAATCCCGGTGACCCGGGATTCGATGCGAGCCGCCCCAAGTTCTACGTGCTGGACATGTTTCCCTACCCCAGCGGGGCGGGTCTGCATGTGGGACATCCCGAGGGCTACACGGCCACCGACATCGTGGCGCGTCACAAGCGCATGCAGGGCTTCAACGTGCTGCACCCGATGGGCTGGGATGCCTTCGGGCTGCCGGCCGAGCAGTATGCGGTGCAGACCGGCGTGCATCCGCGCCTCACCACGGCCCGGGCCATCGACAACTTCCGCCGGCAGCTGAAACGCTTCGGTTTCGGCTACGACTGGAGCCGCGAGTTCGGCACCATCGATCCGGGCTACGTGAAGTGGACCCAGTGGATCTGGCTGCAGGCCTACGGCAGCTGGTACGACCCCACGGCCGGCAAGGCCCGGCCCATCGTCGAACTGGAGCGCGACATGGCCGCGCGCGACGAAACCGTGGAAATCGACGGCACCACGAAGCCGTGGAGGGCCTGCTCGCCGCTGGAGCGACAGCGCTGGCTCGACACGCGACGTCTGGCGTACCTGGGCGAGCAGACGGTGAACTGGTGCCCGAAGCTGGGCACCGTGCTGGCCAACGAGGAGGTGATCGACGGCCGCAGCGAGCGCGGCGGCCATCCGGTGCGCCGCCTGCCGCTCAAGCAGTGGATGTTTCGCATCACCGCCTACGCGGATCGCCTGCTCGAGGACCTGAGCCTGGTGGCGTGGCCCGAGAGCACGCGCGTGCAGCAGGCGGAGTGGATCGGGCGCAGCGAAGGCGCCGAGATCGACTTTGCCGTGGAGGGCCTGGGCCCGCTCCGCGTGTTCACCACGCGCCCCGACACGCTGTTCGGTGCCACCTACATGGTGGTGGCTCCCGAGCATGCGCTGGTCGAGGCCGTGGCCGGGGGTGCCGGTTCGCTCAGCCACGTGGCCCGGGCCACGCTGGCGGCCTACGTGCAGGCCAGCCGCGATCGCGCCGATGTGGATCGCCAGGCCGAATCCAGGGAGAAGACGGGTTGCTTCACGGGGCTGCACGCGGTCAACCCGGCCACGGGTGAGCGCATCCCGGTGTGGACCGCCGACTACGTGCTCATGGGCTACGGCACGGGCGCCATCATGGCCGTGCCCGCGCATGACGAGCGAGACTTCGCCTTCGCCAGGGCGTTCGACCTGCCGATCCGCCAGGTGGTCGAGATTCCGGGCGAGCCGTGGACCGGCGAGAAGGCCACCCGTGGCGAAGGCGTGGCCGTGCAGAGCGCGTCCGCCGAACTCTCGATCGACGGAAGGCCGACGGCCCAGGCCAGGCTGGCCGTGCTCGAGTGGCTGGAGCGAACGGGCCGCGGCAAGCGACGCGTGAACTACCGGCTGCGTGACTGGCTCTTCAGCAGGCAACGCTACTGGGGCGAACCCTTCCCCGTGGTCTTCGACGAGCAGGGCCTGCACCATCCGGTGGCGGAGTCTCGGCTGCCCCTCACGCTGCCCGACCTGACCGACTACGCGCCCATCGAGAGCGACACGCCGCTGCCGCCGCTGGGCAAGGCGACCGGGTGGGTGAACACCACCGCAGGCGAGGCTGGCATCGATCCGCAGGTGCTGCCGGCGAACGCGAAGGTGCGCCGCGAGACCAACACCATGCCCGGCTGGGCGGGCTCGTGCTGGTACTACCTGCGGTACTGCGACCCGGCAAACGCCGACCGCTTCGTGTCAAGGGAGGCCGAGCGCTACTGGATGATCGGGCCCGATGGCAAGGGCCGCGGCGTGGACCTGTACATCGGCGGCAACGAGCACGCGGTGCTGCACCTGCTCTACGCCCGCTTCTGGCACAAGATGCTCTTCGACCTGGGCCATGTGAGCACGCCCGAGCCCTTCGCCCGGCTCTTTCACCAGGGCCTGATCACCAGCCACGCCTACCAGCGGTCGGACCGCACACTGGTGGCGGTGGACCAGGTCCAGGAGCGCGGCGGCGCCTTCTTCGAGAAGAACGGGGGCCCCGTCACCCAGGTGGTGGCCAAGATGTCCAAGAGCCTGAAGAACGTCATCAATCCCGATGACGTGATCGCCGAGTACGGCGCCGACACGTTCCGCCTCTACGAGATGTCCATGGGCCCGCTCGAGGCCAGCAAGCCCTGGAACACGCGCGACATCGCCGGCGTGTTCCGCTTTCTGCAGCGGGCCTGGCGGCTGGCCGTGTGCGAGCGCACCGGCGAGCTGCTGCTGGCGGCCAAGCCCAGCGAGCACCTGGAGCGCCTGCTGCACCGGGCCACCCGCAAGGTGGGCGAGGACATCGACCGCCTGGCCTTCAACACCGCCATCGCGGCCCTGATCGAGGTGGTGAACGCGGCCACGCGACCCACCGAGATGACCGACCCCACCCAGGGCGGCATGACGCGCGAGCAGCTCGATCGCTTCATCCGCCTGCTGGCTCCCTTCGCACCGCACATGGCCGAGGAGATCTGGTCAAGGCTTGGTCACGCCGAAAGCGTGACCGTGGCCGACTGGCCCGCGTTCGATCCGGCCATGCTGCAGCAGAGCACCGTGGAGCTGGCCGTGCAGGTGGCCGGCAAGGTCAAGGCGCACCTCACCGTGCCTGCCGAGGCAAGTGCCGCCGACGTGGAGCGCCTGGCGTTGGCCGAGCCCAGGGTCGCCGAACTGCTCGGCGGCAGGGTGCCGCGCAAGATCGTGGTGGTGCCGAAGCGGCTTGTGAACATCGTTCCTTGATGTTGGCCGCTGCGCGTCCGAAGCCGGCCGCTCTGCGTCCCGCATCGGCCGCTCCGCGTCCCGCATGGGCCGCTGCGCGTCCCGCATCGGCCGCTCCGCTTCCAGCCTGACCCGCACGCGGCCGCCTCGGCTCCGCTTCGCATGCGCCTCGGCTTAGCGCTTCTCGCTCCGCTCGGCATGGGCCATCCTGCTTGGGTGGAATGGTCTCTCGCTGCGCTCGGCGCGATACCGCTTTGCGGGTCAGGCTGGATGCGGAGCTGGGTTTGGGGTGGTGGGGGGCTGGAATCGGCCCTGCTGGGGCTTGGAAGGCCGTTCTCGGATCGCATGGACCTCTGCATGTCGCAGCAATGAGTCACAAAATCGCAACCTTCGTGAGGGGGGGGG
>JBJOGW010000021.1:0-8821 GCA_046048055.1 Planctomycetota bacterium | reverse complement strand
CCGCGATCACGTCCCGATCGCGAACCGCGATGGACTGGCCAATGTCCAGCTCCACCATCTGCAGCAGCAGGGGCCAGCCGAATGTCATGTCGGCCGAGCTGCCCGCGTCGGGTTGCACGCGACCCATGACGCCCGAGGTGGCCAGGTGGTCCTGGATGAAGGTGGTGGAATCCATCAGTGGAACGCCGCAGAGGGCCAGCTCATCGGCCACCGCGGCGAGCACCGCGTGGTTGCGACGGTCGTGGCGCAGTCGACGGTACCACAGCCGCGCCGCGCGCCAGTCGGGCACCTGGCGGAAGAGTTTCCATGGGTCGTGCATCCGGGTCTTGCGCACGCCGCCCACCATGACCGCCTCGCGCACGCCCCCCCTCCGAAGCAGCCGCACCCAACGGCCGATCTGGACCAGACCAGCCTGCTCAAACTGGCTGCAAAGGGCCGGCAGCCGCGGGTCGAAGCAGCCATGGATGCCCACGCACACCACGCTTCGCCCCGCCGACACGGCGCCGCGGGCCACGAGCAGCGGGAGGTCGCCCGAGCCGGCGATCAGTCCAAGCGGTTCGCCCTTCATCCCTTGCCCATGGGCAGGAAGCGGTCGGGATCGATCTCGAACGGCTCCGCCTTCAGGAGCCCCTCGAGCACCCGCTCGGGATGGGGATCCACATGCAGCAGATGGTGCACCGCGGGCTTGATGAAGCGGTGCTCGATGCCGTGGTCGATGAGCGAGATGAGCGGGTCGTAATAGCCTCCCAGGTTCACCAGGCCGATGGGCTTGCGATGCTCGCCCACCTGGCGCTGCACCAGCACCTCGAAGAACTCCTCGAAGGTGCCCAGGCCGCCGGGCAACGCGATGAAGGCCTCGCCGTCGGCCGCCATGAGCCGCTTGCGCTCGCTCATGGTGTCCACCACCACCAGTTCATCGCAGCCGTCCCAGCCCTGCTCCAGGTCCAGCAGTCGACGGGTGATGATGCCTCGGACCTTGCCGCCCGCCTTCTTGGTGGCACGGGCCACGGCGCCCATCAGCCCGATGCCGCCACCGCCATAGACCAGTTCCAGGCCGTGACGGGCGAGGGCGGCGCCCAGATGCTCGGCGGCGTCGAAGAACCTGGGCTCCAGGCTGGTGCTGCTGCTGCAGTAGACGGTGATGCGCTTCATGAAGGGATGCGATTACAGTAACCGCATGTCGTGGCTTGCGCCCGGCCTCCTGCTGGTGGGCCTTCTCCTGTCCCTGCCGCTCACTGCGGCCATGGTCGGGGTCGGTCGGCGGTTGCGGGCCCTGGATACCGCCGGCGCGGCCGGGCACGCGAAGCGCCTGCGGGCGGTTCCCAACATCGGCGGTGTGGCGATCGTGCTGGCCTTCACGCTGCCGCTGTGCGGCGGCCTGCTGGTGGCGACGGGGTCGCTGCCGCTCTCGCCAGAGGACGTCTGGAAGGGCAGTGGAGCCTTCGCGGATCGTCTGCGCGACGGCCAGTCTTTCGGGTGGATGCTGGCCGCCGCCGCGACCTGGCTGATGGTGGCGGGCGCCGTGGACGATCGCCGCGCGATGGGCCCGGGCCTGAAGCTGCTGCTGCAGGTCCTGCCGGCGGTGGCGGTGACCTGGCTGGGTGGCGTGCGGCCGGACCTGGGCGTGCCCGGCGGGGCGGGTGCGGCCCTGTCGATCGCCGTGGGCACGCTCTGGATCGTGCTGCTGGTGAACGCCATGAACTTCCTCGACAACATGGATGGGCTCGCGGGCGGTGTGGGGGCCATCGCCTCGCTGCTGTTCATGGTGGCGGCCCTGATGGCCAGCCAGTGGTTCGTGGCCGGGCTCTTCGGCCTGCTCGCCGGTGCGCTTCTGGGGTTCCTGTGCTTCAACTTCCTGCCGCGAGGCGGAGCGTGGATCTTCATGGGCGATGCGGGGAGCCAGCCGCTTGGGCTGCTGCTGGCGGTGCTGGCCATGCGCTGCGTGTTCACCGATCCGTCCGATCCCCACTACGCACTGGGCACGCGTTGGTACGGGGCGCTGGCACCGGTGGTGGTGCTGTCGCTTCCCATCTATGACCTGCTCGCCACCAGCGCGGTCCGGCTTCGTCAGGGCCGCAGCCCGTTCGTGGGGGACCAGCAGCACCTCTCACACCGTCTGGTGCAGCGGGGCTTCTCGCGACGTGGTGCGGTGCTCGTGATCTGGGCCCTGGCCGCCGTGGTGGGCGTGGGAGGCGTGAGCCTTGGAAGCCTGGCTCCCTGGCAGGCGGCCCTGGTGGGCGTGCAGACCGTGCTGGCGCTTGCGGTGCTGGCGGCAGCCGAGGGGCTGTTCCGCCCATGACGCGACTCTGGCCAGCCGTGGCGGGCGCCATGCTGGCGACCCTGGCGTGCCTGCGCACGCTGGTGGCCATCTCCCCGGCCATCTGGTTCGACGTGGATCCTCTGCTCACGGCCGAGGCGGGGCGGGCCGTGCCCATGTCGGGCATCGGGCCCGCGGGCAGTCTCGCCATCGACCTGGCCATGCTGCTGGTTGCGGCGCCTCTGCTCTGGTGCTTTGCCGGTCGAGCGGCTGCGTTGGTGGCGTTGGTGGCCGTGGTGCCGCTGCCTGCAGGCCTGTTGCTGGACGAGTCGGTGGCCCGCCTCGGGTGGCGAGGGTGGGACTGGATCACGGCGTGGGTCGCCTGCGGCGCGGCTGCGGCGGTGGCCCGCAATCCGCGTCCCGGTGCGCGCCTGGCCTGGAGCGCCATGGTGGCCACGCTGCTGGGCGTCTGCGGCGCGTGGATGGCGCGTGGCGTGTGGCAGTGGGTGGTGGAGCACCCGGACACCGTGGCCTACTTCCGGGGTGGTGCCGGCAGGGACTTCCTTCAGGAGCGCGGCTGGGATCCCGAGGGGCCCCAGGCGCTGGCGTATGTCCGACGGCTCGAGCAGCGGGAGATGCTTGGATGGTTCGGGCTCTCCAACATCTTCTCGGGCGTGATGGCGGTGGCCGCCGTCGCGCTGGCCGGCATGCCGCGCACCCAGGGCCGGCGCGGCGGTTCGTGGCTGCTGCTGGCGGGGGCCTGCGCCGTGGCGGTGGTGCTCAATGGGGGCAAGGGCGCCATCGCGGCCATGCTCATCGGACTGGCGGCCGTGGGAGTGATGCATCGGTGGCGACCGGCGCCGATCGCGGTGGCGGGCGTCGCACTGGCGCTGGTCGCGCTGTCGGCGCTGGCTCCGCTGCTGCGCGGCATGCTTCCCATGCCAGCCCTTCAGGGCGAGCGGAGCCTGCTCTTCCGCTGGCATTACCTGCAGACCGCATGGAGCGCGTGGCTGGAGAGACCGTGGACGGGCACGGGCACGGAGGGATTTCAGGATGCCTCGGCACGGCTGCGTCCGGCCACGGCGGTCGAACTGGTGCAGAGCGCGCACGCGGCGTTCGTGGACTGGGTGGCGCAACTCGGCGTGGGCGGTGCCGCATGGATCGCGGCGGCGCTGGCGCTCCTGGTCTGGTCGGCGCGCGGCGCGGCCATGGAACCCGCACCCCTTCCGGTTCCGCCGGCGAGCGATGGACGGCCACAGTGGATCGTGGCCGTGGTCGCCATGGCCGGCGCGATGCTGGCGATCGGCCAGGAGTCGCACACGCTGCACGCCACGGACCTTGCGGTGCGACTGGTGGGTGGCGCGGCGTGGGCGGGTGTGGCGGCCATGCTCCTGCCCCGGCTCTGGTCCGCCCGATCGTGCGGGGCCCACCTGCTCTTTCCGGCGGCCCTGGCCATGCTCTGCCATGCGCAGGTGGAGATGACGCTCTGGAACGCGGGATCCGCGGCATGGCTGCTCGTGCTGCTCGGCGCCGCCGCGCCCTCGCACGGGCTGCATCCGCAATCCGCCGAGATGGAGCGGGCGCCGCGACCTGTGCCGAGAATGCTGGCCGGCGCCACGGCGCTCGCCCTTGCGATGGCATGCCTGCCGACGCTGGGCATGCAGCGGCGCATGGCATCGGCGATGGAAGATGTGGCCCAGCAACTGGTCCGCGAAACGCGTCCGGACTCGCCGGTCGATGCGGCCACGGCGCGGCGCCGCGCCGCCGACGCGATCCGTGCGTGGAGCCGCCTGCTCGCAAGCGACCAGCTGCTGCGTGCCGCGGTGGCCGAGGGCGTGCGCTCGCCGCGAGGCGTCTCCGACCTGCGAGCCGCCTGCGTGGACGCGGATGACGCGGTCGACCGAGGCGCCGGTCCGCTTGCGGCCACGCGGCTGGAGACGCTTCAGCGGGCCGCCCTGGCCTGGCTGGCCCTGGCCGAGGCCACGGGTGAGCACCCGGACCAGGTCGGCGCCCGGGAGCGGGCTCTGGCGGTGGTGGCGTTCGAGCCTCGGGCCACGGCCCTCTGGCTTCGGGCGGCGCGACTTGCCCAGCGCACGCGGGACCCGCGCGCGGCGGACTTCGCCCGCACGGCGATCGAAGTGGACGACTCGTTCACGCTCGATCCGCTGGCCATGCTCTCGCCGCGGGATCGCGCCGAGGCGGAGGGCCTGGCCGGGCTCAGCGAGCCGTGGCCTGACCGATCGCCGTGAGCACCTGTTCGGGGGTGTAGGCGTCGCTCTCCAGCACCACGGTGCCATCCGCCTTCTGCACCACCAGCAGGGGAATGGTGGCCCGGCCATAGGTGTGCAGCAGGCTCCAGCCGTCGCTCTGGCGGCTGGTGATGTCCACCATGATCGCCGCCACGCCCGGCTGCGAGATGGCGGCGGCCACGTCGCCGCGCCCCAGCACCACGCGTTCGAGAGCCTTGCAGTTCAGGCACCACTCCGCGGTGAAGTCCAGCACCAGCACCTGGCCCTCGGCCTTGGCCTGGGCCAGGGCCTCAGGCGTGTAGCGCGTCCAGGCGATCGGGCCGTGATCCAGGGCCAGCGTGCCGCACACGCCAAGGCTCACGGCGGCGATGCCCACGCCGAGTCCCGCGAACACCGCGCGACGCGCCAGGCGCCGCGTGATTTCAAGTGTCCGCCACGCCATCCACAGTCCAGCCGCCGCGCCGATGCCGCCCACCACCCACCAGTGCAGGCTGGATGGCTGCGGCAGCAGGCCGTTCACGCCGGCACCCACGAAGAACGCCGCCGCCGCCAGCAGCAGCAGACCCATCACCTGCTTCACCAGATCGCTGGCGGGCCCGCTGCGCGGCATGCTGCGGGCCATCTGCGGATAGGCACTCAGCACCAGGTACGGAAACGCCATGCCCGCTCCGATCGCCCCGAACACCGTGAGCACCGTGGCCAGGTCCCCGCTGGTGGCGGCCCATCCCGCCGCCGCACCCATGAGTGGCGCGGTGCAGGGCGTGCTCAGCACGGCGGTCATGATGCCCATCACGAAGCTGCCGCTGGCGCTCTCATGGCTGGCCTGGATGCCATGCACCCACTGCGGCAGGTTCACGCTGAAGAATCCAGCCATCCCCAGGGCCATCACCGCGATGAACACGCCCAGAACGATGGTGAAGGCCGGATACTGGAAGAGCTGGTTCGCTGCGGTGAATCCGCTCAATCCACCCACCATGGTGCCAAGGAGCAGCCAGAAGAAGATCACGCCAGCGCTCATGATCGCCCCCAGCCGCAGGCAGCGGGCGCGGTCGCCCGCCGCCGCGCTGAGCGCCATGATCTTGAGCGGGATCACCGGCAGCACGCAGGGCGTGAAGTTGAGCAGCCCGCCTCCCACGAAGGCCACCAGCAGCACCGCCATCAGCCCGAAGCCACGAGGATCCACGCGGAATCCCGCACCGAAGAAATCGAAGGCCACGGTCTGGTCGGGCTCGGTGTCCGCGGCTTGTCCACCCTCCAGCACCAGCCGTGCCGGGTCCAGGCCGGCGGGCACCGCGGGGATCGCCGCGCCGGGCTCCACGCGGATCGCGATCGGCAGGCGCACCTCGTCGGGCGCCAGGCAGGTCCGTTCGTTGCAGGCCTGGACCGAGAGCACCAGTTCAGCGGCGATCTCGCCTGCCGCGGTGGGCATGGCCAGACGCACGAAGATGCTGCCGACTCCCTCGTACACGGCGTAGTTCTGCGGCCCATCGCCCACATCGGCCTTGGCGGCGTGCGGCTCGGGCCATTGCACGCCCGACAGCCGCAGCGTGGTGGAGGGCTCCACGGCCAGGGACGTGAAGATGGCGTTCTCGAACACCTGCACGCCGGGCAGGGCGCGGGCTTGGGTCTGGTTGACCCAGATGTGCCAGCCCGGATCGATCTCCAGGTCGATCGCCAGCACCGGCTCACTGCCCGGCGGCGCAATCTGGGGGACATCCCGAAGCCTGGCGCGGAGCACCTGCGCCGAGGTGGAGGGGTCCTCGGCTGCCTTGGCAGCCGCGCGCGTCGCCGTGAATTCCGGCAGTCCCGTGCCGATCCGCGGCATCTGGGCCAGGGCGGAGGGAGTCAGGGCCAGCAGGGTGACCAGAATGGCTCGCAGGAGGGCGGACGGCGTCACAAACCCAGCGTAGCAGCGTGAAACCGGGGGTTGCCGGGCCGATTGGTTGAGAATTCGGCGGTTTCGGGCTACCATCTCCGTTCCGATTTCGGGCCGTGGCCCGGCATCGGATCCGTCCACCGCACTCGAGTCGCATCGCATGCCCTCACGCATGACCATCGCTTCGAACCTTCCCTTCCGCCGATGACGCGCTGTTGCGTCCAGGTGGTGTCTGGGAAGCCCGTCGCCGAGTCGATGGGACTCGAGAGGCCCCGGAAGGGGGCGTCCCGCTAGGGCGCCGCCTTCCGGAACCGAAGCCCTGCACGCGCAGGGCCGGTGGACGGGCCACCTCGGGCGATCGCCCGGTGTGGCCCGTGCTCGTTTTGACTGGCTCTCGTTCGGCTTGTGACAACTCGACAACCCACCAACCCAACAACCCGTACCGCATCATGAACAGCGAAACGCTCCGCATCCTCGACAGCATCGCCCGCGACCGCAACATCGACCGCGAGATCCTCATCACGGATCTCGAGCAGGCCATGGTCAGCGCGGCCCGCAAGCACTTCAACAGCATCGAGCTCGAGGAGTTCGGCTGCGAGATGGACCGCCTCAGCGGCGTGATCCGCCTGTGGCGCAACCTGCCCGAGGGCGGCCAGGAGGACATCCCGCTCTCGACCATGGGCCGCATTCCGGCCCAGACCGCCAAGCAGGTCATGATCCAGAAGTTCCGCGAGGAGGAGCGCAACAGCCTGCTCGAGGAGTTCGTGAAGCGGCAGGGCGAGCTGGTCACCGGCACCGCCCAGCGCTACGAGGGCGGGGCCCTGGTGGTGCAGGTGGACCGTGCCGAGGGCTTCATGCCCCGAAGCGAGCAGATCCCTGGCGAGCAGTTCCAGCCCGGCGATCGCGTGCGGTGCCTCATTCTGGACGTGCGCGACGCCGGTCACCAGGTCAAGATCGTGCTCAGCCGCGCGCATCCGGACTTCATCCGTCGCCTGTTCGAGGCGGAGGTGCCCGAGGTGGCCGACCGCGTGATCGAGATCAAGGCCATGAGCCGCGAGCCGGGCTTCCGCACCAAGCTGGCCGTGAGCAGCGTGGACAGCAAGGTGGATGCCGTGGGCGCGTGCGTGGGCGTGCGCGGCAGCCGCATCCGCAACATCGTGGATGAACTGGGCGGCGAGAAGATCGACATCGTGCGCTGGAACGAGTCCAGCCAGGTGCTGATCGCCAACGCCCTCAAGCCTGCCGAGGTGGAGGAGGTCAGCCTGTGCTTCGAGCTGGGCCGGGCCACCATCATCGTGCGGGATGACCAGCTGAGCCTGGCGATCGGCCGTCGCGGCCAGAACGTGCGCCTGGCGGCGCGCCTGACCGGCTGGGACGTGGACATCCTCACGCCCGACGAGTTCAGCAAGGGCCTGGCCATCCTCGAGGAGACCGTGCGCCCCGTGGCCGGCGTGACCGACGAGATGCTGGACAAGATGGGTGCGCTGGGCCTGATCAGCGTCTTCGACGTGGAGGAAGTCGGCCCCGAGATGCTGGAGAACGAGTTGCAGGCGACGGCCGAGGTGGCCGACGCCATCGTGGCCGCCTGCAGCGAGAAGGCCAAGGTGGTGGCGGAGCAGCAGGAGAAGGACCGTGCCGAGGCCGAGGCCCGCGCGGCCGAGGAGGCCAGTGCCGCCGACGCCCTGCTGGGTGGCGGAGAGGCCGTGCAGGTGGACGCCTCCGCCGAGGCCGCCGCGGACGACATCCTGGGCGGGACCCCGGGGCAGGCCTGACGCGCCGTCGAAGAAGCGGATCGCACCACAGGAGAACACGTGAGCAAGATCGCGAAAATCCGAGTCTCGCAGCTGGCCAAGGAACTGGGCGTGGCGTCCAAGGACATCATCAGCCGATGCGCGGCTGAGGGCCTCGAGGACGTGAAGCAGCCGCAGTCCACGGTGTCCGTGGGCCTTGCCGAGACGATTCGCGAGTGGTTCGCGGGAGCCGGTGGCGTGGCGGTGGCCGAGGCACCGCCGATCGAGGCCAGCCAGGCGACCGAGAAACCCGCGGCCGCGGCGCCGTCCAAGGCGCGACGCGGCGTGGCCAGAAAGTCCGAACCCACGGAGCTGCCAGCCGCCAAGCCATCGATCCGGCCACCGGTCGTGCCGGTCGAGGCCAAGGCACCGGAAGCCGCACCGGTCGCTCCTGCAACGCCTGCACCTGCGCCGGAGACGTTGGCCGTGCCGACGGCGGCCGCCCCGCCGACGTCATCCCCGGCGCCGGTCCGCGTGGCTCCCACCCCACCTCTGCGCGGCGGCGAAGGCGGATCGCCCTCGCGTCCGTCCACGCCCCCACCGTCTCGTGGACCGGTGCTCAAGCCCGGACCTCCGCCGGTGATCAACGTGCCGCAGCGACCCAAGGACGTCCGGCCGGTCGGTCCGCGGCTCGAACAGCCCGTCAAGA
>JBJOGW010000020.1:0-25477 GCA_046048055.1 Planctomycetota bacterium | reverse complement strand
CTCGATGTCGGCTCTTCGCATCCTGGGGCTGAAGGCGGTCCCAAGGGTTGGGCTGTTCGCCCATTAAAGCGGAACGCGAGCTGGGTTCAGACCGGCGTGAGCCAGGTCGGTCCCTATCTGCTGTGGGCGCAGGAATGTTGAGAGGAGACTTCCTTAGTACGAGAGGATTGGGAAGGACGCACCCCTGGTGTGCCAGTTGGACCGCTCGGTCCACAGCTGGGTAGCTAAGTGCGGCAGGGATAATCGCTGAAAGCATCTAAGCGAGAAGCCCACCTCGAGATGAGCATTCCATGTCGCAAGACGAAAGACCCCTCGTAGACCACGAGGTTGATCGGCCGCACGTGCAAGCGGAGAAATCCGTTCAGCGAAGCGGTACGAACGGTCGATCGCTTGGCCATGTCGACCGGATTCCGTCCTCTTCCTGCCGCAAGGCGGGGAGGCCGGATCCCATGAACATGTTCCAGAAGCATCGTCAGGCATCTCGTGACGCGTCAAGCGTCCGGTGCTTGCCTCCCGGTTCGCCGGGCAACCATCGATCTCTCGGCCTGCCACGGGCCGCCGCCCGTGCCAGGTCTTGTCGGTGACCATACGCAGTGGGCAATACCTGATCCCATCCCGAACTCAGAAGTCAAGACGCTGCGGCCGATGATACTGCTCTGCGGGAAAGTAGGTGATCGCCGACTTCATTGGACCCTGGTGGCAACCCCACCGGGGTCCATCCTTTTTTGCCCGGCGGCGTCCTGCAACGCCGACACGGAGATCCGTTACACTTGGAACATCTCGGAACGACATGTCGGAGACTTTCCGGGCATCAGGTCGCACGCGTGTGCGAGGCTCCATCTTGGTGAAGGACGCTGACCCATGCCGATGTTCAAGATCTTTGTCGGGAATCTCGACGCCAAGGTGACGGTCGAGATGCTGCGGCCCATGTTCGAGCCCTTTGGCGAGCTCGACGAGGTGGTGGTGGCCCGCGACGAGACCGGCAAGAGCCGGGGCTTCGCGATCGTGCTCTACAAGGACGCCATGAAGGGCCAGTTGGCCATCGAGACGCTGACCGGGCGCAAGATCCTCGGTCGCGAGATCGTGATCAACGAGGCCATGAAGAAGGGCAAGAAGAAGATGTCGGCCGCCGAGGATTCCAAGCCTCGCGGTCCCTTCGGCCCCAAGCACCGGGCTGGCGGCGGTTCGTTTGGTGGATCTCGTGCCGGATTCTCGCGAGGAGGCAGTTTCCGCGCCGGTGCGGCCGGTGGCCCCGAGCGTCGCGGCGCCAGCGGCGGCTTCAGCCGCAATCCTCGCCGGGGCATGGGTGGCGCAGGGCCTCGTCCCGGCGGCCCGGCGGCGGGAGGACCTGGAGGCGGTAACGCCGGAAGGCCGCCCGCGGGTCCAGGCAGGCCGCCGAGCGGTCCGGCAGGCCGTCCGCCCTCGCCGGGTGGTCCGCCCCGGCCGCGTCCCCGCGATGACGACGAGTGATCCGGTCAAGTCGTTCTCTGCGGAAACTGGCTGAAATCCCGGTCTCCATCTCTGCTATCCTTTGGTTCGGCTCAGGTTCGGGACTGGCGTTCAGATCCGTTCTTGCGTCACGTATGCGGCCACGCTGGCCGGCTCTGTCAGAAGGACGGATTGGCACATGTTTCGGATCTATGTCGGCAACTTGAACTTTCGCACCACGGACGACGGCCTTCGCGCCGCGTTCGAGGCTTTCGGTCCGGTGACCGAGGTCTACATCGGCACGGATCGCGAGACGGGCCGTTCGCGCGGCTTCGGCTTCGTGACCATGGCTGAGAAGTCGCACGGCGAGGCCGCGATCGCGGCCCTCAACGGCAGCCAGGTCGATGGCCGGGCGATCGTGGTGAACGAGGCGCAGCCCCGTCCGCCCAAGACGGATCGCGGCTTTGGTGGCGGCGGCGGCGGTGGTTTCCGCGGTGGCCGTGGCGGTGGTGGCGGCGGTGGTTTCCGCGGCGGCCGCGGTGGCTACGGCGACTGAACGTCACCTGCCCTGAGCAGATGAGCATGACGCGAGGGCTCCGCTTCGGCGGGGCCCTCGTTCGTTTGGCCGCGGATCGCGGATAGCATCCCCTCATGCCCTTCCTGGAGGCTCGCGGAGGCCCGCGAACGGTCCGCCTGGAACTGTCGGACAAGGCGGTGTCGATCGGCCGCCTGGGCGACAACGCACTGGTGCTGGACCTGGAGGGCGTGTCGCGCCAGCATTGCGTGGTGGAGCCGGCGGGTTGCGGTTGGCAGGTTCGGGACCTGGACAGCCGAAACGGGACCCGGGTGAACGGGCAGCGGGTCACGCAGGTCGGGCTGCGTCACGGCGACGTGATTGCCGCCGGCAAGGCCCAGGTCCGCTTTGTGGATCCGGCCCAGGCCGTGCGGGCTCCGGGGCCGGCCGGTGGTGCGCCTCCGGACGCAACGCTTGCTCTGGCGCCGGAGGGTGTGCAGGCGGATCCGGTCCCCGCCAGCCGCGTCGCCCTTCCTGGACAAGGTCATGCGGAGCGTCGGACCGCCGGCACGATCGACGTGGACCTGAACGAGATCGTGGGCAACGCGCGGGAGGATGCCGAGGCACGCCTGCAGCGCATCTGCGACGAGGCGCCGGAGCAGCGCTATGCCGCCCGTGACATCAGCCTGGTGGACATGCGTGGGCAGGTGCTGCACCCGTCGGCAAGCCTTGGCGGGGGCGATGACGCCCGCGAGAGCGTGCGCATGTTCCGCCTGCTCATCCTGACCGCGCTCCGCACGCGGGCCAGCGACGTGCATGTGGAGCCCCGGAACGATCGCGGCGCGATCCGCCTTCGTGTGGACGGCCTGATGGTGCTGGCCACCGAGATCCCGCTGGACCTGCTGCGCCGGATCCTCGGCATGATCAAGGTGCTCTGCCAGATCGACACCAGCCAGAAGGCCCAGGTGCAGGATGGCCATTTCAGCGCGCAGGTGCAGGGTCGCCGGGTGGACTTTCGCGTGAGCCTGACGCCGGTCATGCACGGGCAGAAGCTGGTGATCCGCGTGCTGGACACGGCGCACGCCCCCACCCGCCTGCACGAGTTGGGGGTGCTGCCCTGGATGTACGAGCGCATGCGTGCGGTCTCGGGCCGCGACAGCGGCATGGTGCTGGCATGCGGTCCCACGGGCAGTGGCAAGACCACGACGCTCTACGCCTGCCTGCGGGAGATCGACGTGGAGACGCGCAACGCGATCACCATCGAGGACCCGGTGGAGTACCACCTGGAGGGGTGCACGCAGATTCCCATCGACTCAAGCCAGGGCAACAGCTTCGCCAACATCCTGCGCAGCGTGCTCCGTCAGGATCCCGACGTGATCTTCGTGGGCGAGATCCGCGACATCGAGACCGCGCAGGTGGCCATGCAGGCGGCCATGACCGGGCACCTGGTGTACTCCACGGTGCACGCCAAGGACAGCGTCGGCGCCATCTTCCGCCTGCTCGACCTGGGCGTGGAGGCCTACCTGGTGGCCAACGCGATCAACCTGATCGTGGCCCAGCGACTCTGCCGCTCGCTCTGCACGCGTTGCCGACGTGCGGTGCGGCCAACCTCGGCCCAGACCCTGCGCATGGGGCGGGCAGGCGACGGGCTGGGCGTGATCCACGTGCCGGCCGGATGCCCGGCCTGCCTGGAGACCGGCTACTTCGGTCGCCGCGCCTTGCTGGAGTTGCTGGAGTTCAGCCAGCCGCTGCGCGACGTGGTGCTGCGACGGCCCACCATCTCCGACATCCGCCAGGCGCTCGGGCAGGGCCACTTCATCACGCTGCAGCAGTTCGGATTTCAACTGGTGGCCGAGGGCGCGACCAGTCTGGAGGAGATCGAGCGCGTGGCGGGGGGTGACTGAGCATGGACCCCTTCATGGTGCTCGGGCTGGAGCCGACGTGGGCGTTGGATGCCCAGTCGATCCGTGACGCGCAGCGGCGAGCCGCGATGCGCTGGCATCCGGACCGTGTCGCGGATCCGGCCGGGCGCGCCGAGGCGGCATCCCGCGTGGCCCGGGTGAACGAGGCGGCCACGCAACTGCTGGATCCGCTCTCGCGGGCTCAGGCGCTGCTGGACCGGGCGACGCCCACGCCGCGACCGCCGGAACCGCGGCCTGAGCCCGCGTTCCTGATGTCCATGGTGCATGTCCGCGAGGGTCTGGACGCCGGCGGGAGCGAGCGAACCGAGGCCCTGGCCGAGCTGGACCGTATCGAGGAGGCCGCCCGGCGCGACGCGGCATCCTGCCTGGCATCGTTGCAGCCGGCCGATGCCGCCGGTTGGATCGCCGCGGCCGAGGCGGTCGGGCGGCTGCGAGCCGTGCGGCGTGCGCGGGAGGCCGTGCACGCATGAGTGCGCCAATCGAGCTTCTGCTGTGGCTGGCCCTGCTTCCGCTGCTCGTGGCCAGCGGCTTCTGGAGCGGCTCCGAGACCGTGGTCTTTGGCCTGACCGGCGCGGACCGGGACTGGCTGCGACGCCAGCATCCGGTGGTCTCGGATCAGGTGGACCGGCTGCTGGCTGAGCCGCGCGGCGTGCTGGTGACGATCCTGGTGGGCAACAACATCGTCAACACCGTCTACTTCGTCATCTCCAGTTCGTTGGCCATGCGGATCCAGGGCGGAGCATGGGTGGAGGTGATGGCGGCGGTGGTCTCGTTGCTGCTGCTGGTGATCGTGGGCGAGACCTTGCCCAAGCTGGCCAGCAACCTGGGCCGACGGCGGCTGGTCTGCGTGCTGGCGGGCCCGCTGCTGCTGATGCACCGCATCCTGGGGCCGGTGCGAAGGCTGCTGGACGGGGTGGTGGTGGCGCCGCTGGTGCGGTTGGCGGGTCCGCCCCGTCACGGGCGCGTGGACCTGCACGAGCTGGGCGAACTGCTGACGCTGAGCCAGCGTCGCGGCATCCTGGCAGGCGAGGAGTCGGCCGCGATCCGAAGGGTGACGCTGCTGGGGCGGCGGCGCGTGCGCGAGGTGATGACCCCGCGCGTGTTCGTGGAGTGGGTCCGCCGTGATGCCACGCACGCGGAGATCGAGGCCGAGGCGCGTCGCTGCCGTCGTCGTCGGCTGCTGGTGGCGGATCCGGATCTGGACCACGTGGTGGGTTGGCTGGACGTGCGGTCCTTTTTGCTGGATGCCCGCGGGACCCGCACGCCCATGTCGGAACACCTGGTCCCGGCGAGCTTCGTGCCCGAGCTGGCCGCGATCGACCAGCTGCTGGACTGGTTCCAGCGATCCGGGCAGCGGCTGGCCGTGGTGGTGGACGAGTTCGGCGGCACCGCCGGACTGGTCACCCTGCGCGACGCCATCGGCGAGATTGGTGGCCATGAGGCGGAGGCGCCCCACGAGGGATGGGTCGAGATGGCGGACGGCGCGTGGATCGGCCCGGGCGACGCGGATCTGGCGGAGGCCTTCGGACGATTCGGTGCCGCGGAGCCGGAGTCGATCTCGGACACGGTGGCCGGCGCCATCATGGAGCGGCTTGGACGCGTGGCCGCCGAGGGCGACGAGGTGGACCTGTCCGGATGGACGCTTGGCGTGCTCCGGATGGATGGCACGCGCATCGACCGTGTGCGGTGGCGGCGGGGAGGCCAGACGTGACGGTGTCCGACTGGATCCTCTACGGGTCGGTGCTTGTGGTGGCCGTGCTCTTCTCCGCCTTCTTGAGCGGCATGGAGACCGGTGCCTACGTGCTGAACCGGCTCCGGCTGGCGGTCCGTGGCGATCGCGGCGAGCACGCGGCGCGACTGCTTCAGGCCGAGCTGGCTCGGCCCAATCGCTGGCTGGCCACGCTGCTGGCGGGGAACGCGATCGTGGGCTACGCCGCGTCGTGGTCGATCGGGCACATGCTGGACGGCATCGGCATGGACTGGATCGGGGCCATGCTGGTGAACGTGGCCGTGCTGCTGCCGATCCTGGTCATCTGCGGCGAGACGGTGCCCAAGGAACTCTTCCGGGTGCACGCGGACGCATGGACCGTGGCCATGGTGCCGCTGGCTCGCGCGGTCCGATGGGCGCTGACGGCCTGTGGCGCCGTTCCGCTGCTGCAGTGGATGGGTGACGTCATGGCGCGTCGGCTCGGTCTGGCGTCCACCGAGGCGATGGACGTTCGGCAGCGCGTGGTGGACCTGCTTCGGGAGTCGCATGGCGCGGTCGAGGAGCATCAGGTGACGATGGCCGGCCGCGTGCTGCAACTGGCGCGAAGAAACACGGGCCAGATGATGACCCCGTGGCGCCGCGTCAGCGTGCTGGCGGAGGGCGCCACACCGGCCACGGTGCGCGAGACGCTGCGGTCCCGTCGACATGGCCGGTATCCGGTGATCGATGCCTCTGCCCGCTGCGTGGGCATCGCCTCGGCCGTGGACCTGCTGGTGGATCCGGTGGCAGCGCCCTCGGCGGTGAGCCGCCCACCCGTCTTCGTCGCTCCCGGCATGCCTGCCCTGGAGACCCTTCGGCTGCTGCGGCAGTCGGGTGCCAGTCTGGCGGTGGTGGCCGAGGGGGATCGCCCCGTGGGTGTGATCGGACTTCAGGACCTGCTGGGTCAGGTGGTGGGGCAACTTCCCGGCTGGTAATGCCGGTTCGGGGCTGGACAGCGGGGCTGGCATGGGTCAAAGTTGCGGAGTCGGTCTCACGCCAACCCGCCCGCCGCGTATCCGAATGGAGGCCCAGGCATGCACCCAACCCTCTCGATCTCCATGGCCATCCTCTGGATCGCCTCCGCCGCCCTGGCGACGGATGGCAGTCCACAGCGGCGGGCGTTCGAGCGATCGACGTTGGATCTCGAGGGCCTCGTGGCTCAGGCGCGACAGGGACGCATCACGGCGGGACAGTTGCGCGACCGCAGGCGACGGCTCGAGGCCCGACTGGACCGCGAACTTTCCCTGACGCCCGTGGAACTCAAGCCCGGTGATCTGCAGGAAGTCGCGGCGGCCCGCGCCGAGATGAACCAGGCCGTGATCCACAGCCAGGAGTTCGAGTTCTTCGGCTCCGAGGACCGTCCCGAGTGGGGCTGGTACCCCAGCCGCCGCGTTGCCAGCACCGGTTCCACGCTGCAGGTGGATGACCGGGGCCGATCCCGATACAACGTGCTGCGGTGAGGCCCTGTCGGGCATCCGCTATACTTTCTGTCCTGCGCGCCAGTAGCTCAGCTGGCTAGAGCACACCCCTGATAAGGGTGAGGTCGATGGTTCGAGTCCATTCTGGCGCATGCCTTGGCGGCCGTCCTCACCGGGCGGCCGCCTTGCGTTGGGGAGGGCCCTCGGCTGGTGCACGTGGCGGGCCGCGCGGGTGGCTATCCTGCTTCCCCCGCGCGGGATGGCCGGCGCGGGCCACGCACGCCCCACCAAGGAACCTCATGCGTCGAGCCAAGATCGCCGTCATCGGAGCCGGAAACGTCGGAGCCACCTGTGCCCACTGGGCCGCCGCCAAGGAGCTTGGCGACATCGTGCTGCTGGACATTCCCGAGAGGGAGGGAGTGGCCAAGGGCAAGGCCCTGGACCTGATGCAGTGCGGTCCCATCGAGGAATTCGACAGCCGCGTGACCGGGACCAGCGACTACCGTGACATTGCCGGAAGCGACGTGGTGGTGATCACCGCGGGCATGCCCCGCAAGCCGGGCATGAGCCGCGACGACCTGATCTCGACCAACGTGCAGATCGTGCGGGCGGTGAGCGAGCAGGTCAGGGTGCACGCACCCGACGCGGTGGTGATCGTGGTGAGCAACCCGCTCGACGCCATGGTGTACACCGCGTGGAAGGCGACGGGCTTTCCGGTGCACCGCATCCTGGGCCAGGCCGGCGCCCTCGACGTGGCCCGCTACCGCACCTTCCTTGCCATGGAGTTGGGCTGCAGCATCGAGGACATCCAGGCCCTGCTGCTTGGCGGACACGGGGATGACATGGTGCCGCTGCCCCGGTTCACCAGCGTGCATGGCATTCCCATCGACCAGCTGCTTCCCAAGGACGTGGTCGACCGCTGCGTGCAGCGTGCCAAGGTGGGAGGCGGCGAGATCGTGCAGCTCATGGGCACCAGCGCCTACTACGCGCCCGCCAGCGGAACCATCCAGATGGTCGAGGCCATCGTGAAGGACAAGAAGCGGATCCTTCCCTGCGCCGCGTACTGCGAGAGCGAATACGGCGTGGCGCCTGGCCAGAAGGGTCAGGGCTACTTCGTGGGCGTTCCCTGCGTGCTGGGCGCCGGCGGCATGGAGAAGGTGGTGCAGGTGCAGTTCACCCCGGACGAGAAGGCCCTGATGGACGAGTCGATCCGCCACGTGAAGGACCTTGTGGCGACCGTCCGGAAGATCTTCCCGGATCTGGGCTGACGCGGTCCCGCCCACCGGTGGGGTGCCACTTTTGGCTTCCGTGGCGGCGCCTGGCCGATGACACGGCGATGGTGCGCACCGCGCCGCTCTTCCGACCCGATGCAGGCTGGCTCTTCACGCTGGCCGGGCTGGCCATTCTTGTCGCCGCGGCCTTGCTGCCGGCCGAGCGCGACCTGCACGACCTTCGGCAGCAGCTCGCCCGGATCGAGTGGCGCGAGTCCGCCAATCTGCAGCGGATGCGGGCCTACGAGCGTTTCCGGCGCGACCTGTCCGCTGGCGATCCGTCGCTGCTGCGGCGGCTGGCGGCCAGCCAGCTCAACCTGATGCCCGAGGGTCAATCGCCGCTGCTCATGGCCACCAGCATCGAGCACACGGTGGCGGACTGGGTGGAGGCGTCGGTGGCCGTGGATCCGTTCGAACCCCAGCCCCTGCCCGACACGCTGCTTGGTCGGCTCGCGGCCGGCCAGGGAAGGCTCTGGCTGATGGCGGGTGGCGCCATGAGCGTGTTCGTGGGGCTGGTGATGGGCTACGGCGTCTCGCAGCGGCCCTCGATGCCGGTGGCGGAATCGCTCGACGACGTTGGCACCCTGGTGGAGCCGCAGGCCCCCGCCAGGGAGGAGCCGCTCGCCGTGATCCTTCCCGCCGAACGGGAGGACGCCGACCTGGAACCGTGGCCCCCGGAACCGCTGCCCGAGGAGGAGGCCTTTGCGTGGCCCGAGCCGGAGCCGCCGTTCGAGCCGTCGCCGTCAGACGCCGGCAGTACACCCGAAGGTGTGCCGTGTGCGGAACGCAGACCGGCTGATCCGGACGGCTGGTTGCGCGAGCACGGCAGCGACTGACGGAACGAACCGCGGGAAAAAGGGCAGCACGTCGCGGGGCAGCGCGCATCAGCGGTTAGCGTGCCGCGCATGCCACGGGCGCCCGCACAGATTCCTCCTGACGCATGGCGGCTGGCCATGGCCGCGGGACCCGTGGAGGGACGGGCCCTGCTTGAGGCGCTGGGCACGGCGGAGGCGGTGGCCAGGGCGGGTCCGGCGGATGTGGCATCGGTGGTGGGACAGGGCGCGGGACATCGCATTCATGCGGCGCTTCGGGCGTGCGATCCCCATGCCGAGTTCGAGCACATGGAGCGGCTGGGGCTGTGCGGCGTGCTGCCCCAGGATCCGGACTGGCCGCCGCTGCTGGCGGCGGTGCACGGAGCGCCGCTTGCGTTGTGGGTGCGCGGCGGCTTTGCCGAGACCGATCGCTTCGCGGTGGCCGTGGTGGGCAGTCGCGCCTGCACGGGGTATGGACTTGAGCAGGCCGATCGCTTTGCGGGGTGGCTCGCCGAGCAGGGGTTCACCGTGGTGTCGGGTGGCGCGCGCGGCATCGACGCCGCAGCGCACCGCTCGGCCCTGCGGCATGGCGGACGCACCATCGCCGTGCTGGCAGGGGGGCTGGGTCAGCCCTACCCGCCCGAGCACGGACCGCTCTTCGACGCCATCGTGGAGGCCGGCGGTTGCGTGTGCAGCGAGTTTCCCGCGACCTTCCCCAGCCATGCCGGCCTGTTTCCACGACGCAACCGCATCATCAGCGGCCTGAGCCTGGGCACCCTGCTGATCGAGGCGCGGCACAACTCGGGGGCGTTGATCACCGGTCGGCTTGCAGCCGAGGAGCATGGACGCGAGGTGATGGCGGTTCCGGGCCGGGTGGACTCGCCTGCAAGCATGGGCTGCCACCGGGCCATCCGCGAGGGCTGGGCCTCGCTGGTGGGCAGCGTGGCCGAGGTGGCGCAGCAACTGAGGGCCTCGCCCATGCTGGTGGCGGCGGCGGTGCGGGCCGGTGGCCAATCTCCCGAGCCCACGGGCACGCCCGAGCAGCAGGCGGTGCTGCATGCCATCCGCGAGCGTGGCGTGGTGGACTTCGACTTCATCGCCGAGCGCACGGGGCTGGACGCGGCGCGGGCCATGGCCGCCGTGACCATGCTCGAACTTGCCGGCGTTCGGCTTCGCTAGGCGCGCCGCAACGGGCGGGCGTCAGTTCCAGCCGAAGGCGTAGAACAGGGCGCTGAAGAGCAGGTCCGCGATCACCACCATCACCACGGTCTGCACCACCGTGTTGGTGGTGGCCCGACCAACGCCTGCTGCGCCACCAGTGACCCGCAGGCCGTTGTGGCAGGCGATCAGGCCCAGGATGGTGCCGAACACGCCGGCCTTGAACAGGCCGGTCATGAAGTCGCTCATGGTGAGCTGGTTGATGGTGTTGGTCTTGTAGAGCTCGTAGGGAATGTCCAGGAAGAACACGCCCGTGACGCCGCCCATGATCACGCTGGTGAGGTCGCCGATCACGGCCAGCAGCACCAGGCTGATGGTGGTGGCCAGCACGCGCGGCACCACTAGAAATCGGACCGGATCCAGCGCCATGCTCTCCAGGGCCTCGATCTCCTCGCCCACCACCATGGTGCCGATCTCGGCGGCGATGCTGGCGCCCGCGAAGCCCGTGAGCACGATCGCGGCCACCAGCGGCCCCAGTTCGCGGAACACCGCCACCGCGATCAGGTTGGCCACCTTGTCGGTCTGCCCGAACTCCGAGAGGCTGGGCGAGGTCTGCAGGGCCAGGATGATGCCGATGCATCCGGAGACCAGCATCACGATCGACACGCTTCGCACCCCCACGCGGACCATCTGGGCCACGGCGGCAGGGAAACCGAATCGAACCTGCCGAAGGACCAGCGTTCGGTGCAGCCAGCGGATCACGAGCCCCCCGAGCAGCGTGATCGAGCCGACCAGTTCCAGGGTGGCCAGGCAGCCATCGGCCCAGCGGTCGAGCAGGCCCTTGGTTGCGGCGGTGATCCTGGCCATGCCGCGCCGATCAGGAGGCCAGAGCCTGCTCACGGCCCTCGAACAGCGAGAACACCGTGTTCAGTCGAGCGATCTCCAGAATGCTCCGGACCCGCGTGGTGAGGCCGCAGATGAGAAGCGGCGTCTGGGACTTGCGGGCGTTCTGCAGGGCCTCGACCAGCGTGGCCAGTCCGGAACTGTCCATGTAGGGCACGCCCGAGAGATCCAGAAGCAGCTTGCCGGGCTTGGGCTTGAGCGCCTCGGCGATGGCCTTGCGAAGGGCGGGTGAGCGGGCCATGTCCACATCGCCCTTGGGCGAGAGGATGGTGGCACTCCCCGATGTCTCGACCGCGATCTGGATTTCGGCGCCGCCCTGCATGGGTCGGATGGTAGTGGGCGGGCAGGGGACCTGCCAGCGGCACTCAGGCGGTCGTGGCCGGGGTGGCCCGCTTCTCCAGCAGCACGCGCATGCCGCCCTCGGCTCTTGCGTTGTGCTCGAAGGTGTCCACCAGCGTTCGCATCAGGTGCAGCCCCAGTCCACCGGGTCGAACGTCCTCCAAGTCCCGTCCCGAGATGGCCTGTGGGTCCACCTGCTCGGCCCGGTCCAGAATCTCCACCCGGATCCCCGCGGGCTCCGTCAGGCCCGTGAGGGTGATCCAGATGTCGCCGTCGACGCGGCCCTGGTAGCCGTGACGGATCACGTTGGTCAGGGCCTCGTCCATGGCCAGGACCAGATGACAGCATGCCAGGTCGTCCAGTCCGCATCGCGCCGCCATGGCGTTGGCCACGCCGCGCACCTGCGCCAGCAGTTCCGGGCGGCTCTGGATGTGCAGGTGCACAGGTGGTTCCATGATCGAGGGCGTCATGAGGGCTTCCGCTCGATGTCGGGAAGGTTGGAACTGCACCAGACTCGCCATCGCTCGATGGCCTCGATCCGCCGCGGTGCTGGGTCGGTCCAGTCGTAGTCCAGCGTGGTCCCCGTGAGCGCGAGCAGCGTGCGCTGGGCGGTCCATCGGACCAGCGGATCACCGCTGGAGAGCGAGGGCAGGATCTCCCGTACCCGGGTCCGGTCGCCCGATGAGGCCGCTCGCTGCAGTGCAGCGATGCGATCCTGCGAGTCGGCGCTCTCCAGTGTGGCCGAGGAGCAGGCCGCCAGCAGCAGCACGAGAATCAGGGCCGGACGGGACATGACGCAAGGTGTACCATCGGCTCTCTCAGGAACGCAGCATGACTGCCGCCAGCCACACCCCGCCCGAGACCATCCTGGTGCTGGATTTCGGCAGCCAGTACGCGCAACTGATCGCCCGCCGGGTGCGAGAGGCCGGGGCCTTCAGCCTGCTGGTCTCGCCCTCGGAGAGCCTGGAACGCCTGGCGGCCATGCGGCCGCGGGGCATCATCCTCAGTGGCGGGCCGTCCAGCGTGAGCGATCGCGGCGCACCCACCTGCGATCCGCGACTCTTCGAGCTGGGGGTGCCCGTGCTCGGCATCTGCTACGGCATGCAGCTGGCATGCAGCCTGCTCGGCAGCCGAGTGGGCAAGGCTCCGGCTCGCGAGTACGGAAGGACGCGGCTGGACGTGGTGGAGCCGGACGGCCTGATGAAGACCATCGCCAGTCCCACCACGGTGTGGATGAGCCACGGCGACCAGGTGAGCGAGCTCTCGGGGGACTTCGAGATCCTGGCCAGCACGCCCAGCTGCCCGTACGCGGCGGTGCGGCACCGCAGCCGGCCGTTCTGGGGGGTGCAGTTCCATCCCGAGGTCACGCACACGCCCTGCGGCGAGGACATTCTTCGCAATTTCCTGCAGGAGGCCTGCGGCTGCACGGGCACCTGGGCCATGGCGGACTTCCTGGAGGGCGAGGTGGAGCGCGTCCGGGCCCAGGTGGGCAGGCATCGCGTGATCTGCGGGCTCTCCGGTGGCGTCGACAGCGCGGTGGCCGCGGCGCTGATCGCGCGGGCCGTGCATCGGCAGCTCACCTGCATCTTCGTCGACAACGGTCTCCTGCGCAAGAACGAGCGCGAGCTGGTGGAGAGCGCCTTCCGCAACCACTTCGACGCGGAGCTTCGGGTGGTGGATGCCAGCGACGCCTTCCTGTCCGATCTGAAGGGGATCGAGGATCCCCAGGAGAAGCGACGGCGCATCGGTCACCGCTTCATCGACGTGTTCCGAAAGGCCGCAGCCGACGTGGGGCCCGGCGCGCGTTTCCTGGCGCAGGGCACGCTGTACCCCGACCGCATCGAGAGCGGGCAGAGTCACGCGGGCACTGCCGCCAACATCAAGCTGCACCACAACGTGGGCGGCCTGCCCGAGGACCTGGGATTCGAGCTGGTGGAGCCGCTCCGCGACCTCTTCAAGGACGAGGTGCGCAAGCTGGGCGAAGTGATGGGCCTGCCTCCGGGGCTGGTCTGGCGCCATCCATTCCCCGGCCCGGGCCTCGCGGTGCGCATCATCGGCGAGGTCACGCGCGAGCGACTGGCCCTGCTTCGGGAGTGCGACCACATCCTGCTCGAGGAGATCCAGGCGGCCAATCTCTACCGCAGCACCAGCCAGGTGTTCGCGGTGCTGCTTCCGGTGCGCAGCGTGGGCGTGATGGGCGACGGCCGAACCTACGACAGCGTGGTGGGCCTGCGGGCCGTGGAGAGCACCGACTTCATGACCGCCGACTTCTGTCGGCTGCCCTGGGACGTGCTGGCCCGGGTGAGCGGCCGCATCGTGAACGAGGTTCGTGGCGTGAATCGCGTGGTCTACGACATCAGCACCAAGCCGCCCGCCACCATCGAGTGGGAGTGATGCACGCTTCGCGGGCCGATGCCGCGGCGGGGCTACGCTGGTCGCATGTTCGACGTGATCGGCGATGTCCATGGGCACGTGGAGCCGTTGGTCCGGCTGCTGGAGCGCCTGGACTATCGACGCACGGCCGGAGCGTGGCGGCATCCCGAGCGAACCGCCATCTTCCTGGGAGACTGGATCGACCGTGGGCCGCACATCCGGCAGACGCTGGAGGTGGTGCGCGAGATGGTCGATGGCGAGTCCGCGCGGGCCGTGCTGGGCAACCACGAGACCAATGCGCTGGCATGGGCCACGCCCCGATCGCCCAGTGCCGTGCCGGTGCATCCGCAGGACTGGTGTCGACCGCGCACGGATCGCAACGCGGCCATCCACGCGGCCACGCTGCAGCAGATGCCCGGCGCGGAGTGGGCCGCATGGCTCGACTGGTTCCGCGGAATTCCCTGGTGGATCGACCTGGGCGGCCTTCGGTGCGTGCACGCCTGCTGGGATGACGGCGCCATGGGCACGCTGGTGCGCGCGTTCGGGCCGTCGTGGCAGGCCTCGCCGGACGTGGTGCGGGCGGTGCATCGGCGGGGCTCGGCCGAGGCGGATGCCTTCGAGGCCATCCTGAAGGGCCCTGAGGTGAGCCTTCCGGCCGGCGTCACGCTGGCGGATCCCGAGGGTCATGCGCGACGCGTGATCCGCACGCGATGGTTCGAGCCCGCCGAGGGCCGCACCTACGCCGAGCTGTCGCTGCCTCGACGCGAGGGCGTGCCCGAGGAGCCGCTGCCGGGCGACTTCGTGAACTCGTGGCGGCACTATCCCGAGCATGCCCCGCCGGTGGTTGTGGGCCATTACTGGCTGCCGCCCGGTGCCGATCCAGCGCCGCTGGCGCCGAACGTGGCCTGCGTGGACTACTCCGTGGCACGCGGAGGACGGCTCACGGCGTATCGATGGGACGGAGAGCGTGTGCTGCGTGCGGACCGGTTCGTGAGTGTTCCCGCGAGCCCGGATCCGCTGGATCCAGCCATGCGATCGGTCGATAGGATGGGAGCATGACCCCGGTGTCGGCGACCGCGTCGATGGCTTCCCGGAGCGATCCGGTCCTTCCGCCCGCGGCCCTGCGGCCCGAGGCGGCTCAGGCGATCGACACGCTGGTGGCGGCTGCGCAGGCCGAGTCCGCCCACCTGGTGGGAGCCCGCCCGCCACAGCCCGGCGGCAAGGAGACGCTGGATGGCTGGCTGGAGCGGGCCAAGGCCGTGCGTGCCCGGGGCGGCTACTACCCCTACATCGGCAGCGGCCGGGGCCGGGGTCCGCTGGTCGAATTGCTCGATGGCAGCGTGAAGTGGGACCTGATCAACGGCATCGGCGTGCACATGTTCGGCCACGGGGATCCGGGCCTGATGCGGGCGGTGCTGGAGTCGGCGCTGGCGGACACCGTGATGGAGGGCAACCTGCAGTTCAACGCCGATGGCGTGGCCTTTGCGGAGCTGCTGGTGCAGGAAGCCGCCCGAAGCAGCGACATGCGGCACTGCTTCGTGACCAATTCCGGCTGCATGGCCAACGAGTCGGCGCTGAAGATCTGCCAGCAGAAGCGGCAGGGAGCGCCGCGCGTGCTGGCCTTCAGTGACTGCTTCATGGGACGCAGCGTGGCCATGAGCCAGATCGGCGACGAGCCTGGCTACCGGCAGGGCGTGGCCCTGAACGTGCTTGTGGACTACATCCCCTTCTTCGATCCGGACCTGGGGGATCGCGCCATCGAGATGAGTGTGTGGCACCTGAAGGAGGCGATCCGCCGATGGCCGGGGCAGCATGCGTGCTTCGCCTTCGAACTGGTGCAGGGCGAGGGGGGCTTCAACGCCGCGCCGCGCGAGTTTCACCTGGCCCTGATGCAGACCTGTCGCGAGGCGGGCATTCCGGTGTGGGACGACGAGGTGCAGACCTTCGGGCGCACCACCAGCATGTTCGCCTTCGAGGCCATGGGACTGGGCGAATACGTGGACGTGGTCACGGTCGGCAAGCTGAGCCAGGCGTGTGCCTGTCTCTACACCGAGGCCATGAGTCCCAAGGCCGGCCTGCTCAGCGGCACCTTCAGTGCCAGCGTGTCCAGCCTGCAGGCGGGCCTGCACGTGATGCGGCGCCTGCGCGATGGCGGCTACTACGGACCCGACGGGCGCATCGCCCGGCTGCACGCGGCGTTCCAGGCCGCGGCCGAGGCACTGGTGCAACGTCATCCGGAGTGGTTTCCGCCGGTGCCGGGACGGTTCGGGCGCCAGAGCCGGCGGTGGATCGGGGGGCTGGGCGGCATGATGCGGCTCACGCCCTTCGGTGGTGACAAGGATCGCATCGGGCGCCTGCTGCAGAACCTGTTTCAGGATGGCGTGATCGCGTTCCTGTGCGGGCATGGACCGTATCACCTGCGTTTCCTGCCGCCGGTGGGCGTGATGGAACCGGACCACTGGCAACCCGTGTTCGAGATCCTCGAACGCAGCATGGCCCGCACGGCCTGAACCGGAGACACGCATGTTCCTGATCCGACAGGCGATGCCCGATGACCTCTCCACGCTGCTCAAGCTGGCGAAGATGGTCCACTTCCTGAACCTGCCTGCGGACCGTGACCTGATCTCGGCCAAGATCGCGCGGAGCCGGCGGAGCTTCGCGGGGCAGGAGACCAGCGAGCGCGAGCGCGAGTACCTGTTCGTGCTCGAGGATGACGACACCGGCAGCGTGGTGGGCACCTGCTGCGTGATCGGCCGCGTGGGCTGGCCAGGATGGCCGCACGTGTTCCTGCAGGTTCGGCGGCGCGAGCACTGGAGCAAGGATCTCCAGCAGGGCATGACCCATGTCACGCTGGAGTTCGGCACCGAGGAGCAGGGCTTCAGCGAGGTGGGCGGACTGATCCTGGCACCCGGCTACCGGGGCCACCGCGAGCGGCTGGGCTCGCTGCTGTCGCTGGTCCGCTTTCACTTCATGGGCCTGCACCGTGATCGCTTCCACAAGCGGGTGCTGGCGGAACTGATGGGGCCGGTCACGCCCGACAGCCGGACGCTGCTGTGGGAGTACCTCGGACGGCGATTCATCAATCTCAGCTACCAGGAGGCGGACCTGTTCTGTCAGCACAGCAAGGAGTTCATGACCAGTCTCTGGCCGCGCGGCGAGATCCACGCCAGCATCCTGCCGCCAGATGCCCGGGCCCTGATCGGCAAGGTGGGCGAGGAGACGATTCCGGCCAAGGTGCTGCTGGAGCGGCAGGGTTTCGCGGCCACGGATCATGTGGACCCCTTCGATGGCGGCCCCTATCTGGCGGCCCAGCGCGACGAGATTCCGTTGGTGAAGGCCACGCGTCGCATGGCGTGCGCGGGGGTGGCGGCCACGGGACTTCGCCAGATGGCCTTCGTGAGCAGCACCAGCAAGGAGCACGGCTTTCGTGCGGTGCGCACGGCCTGCGCGATCGGCACGGGTGGCGTCCGGCTTCCCAGGGCGGTGGCGGGGGCACTGGGCGTGAAGGCGGGCGACCGTCTGGGCGTGACGCCGCTGCCGGAAGCCGCGGGCCGCACGCGGAGGAAGCGCTAGACCATGCCTGAAGCCGGACCTTCACGACCGCCGGCCAACCTGATCGGCGGCACGTGGATGGGCATTCCGGGCGACGCGGTGGTGAGCCGTGATCCGTCGGCGCCGGAGCGGGTGGTGTGGAGCGGCGGGGCGGTGATGGAGCACGTGGACGAGGCGGTGGCCGCGGGCCGCGCCGCATGGCCCGCGTGGCGCGGTGCGGGATTCGACGCCAGGGCCGACGTGCTCCGGCGGTTTGCCCAGGCGTGTGCCGCGCACGGCGAGCGTCTGGCCCGCACCATCACGGCGGAGATGGGCAAGACGCTGGCGGAGAGCCGGGCCGAGGCCAAGTTGCTGCAGGACAAGGTGGCGATCACGCTCGAGCCGTCGACCCTGTCGCGCGTGCGGGACTTCGAGGTGGATGCGGGTGCGGGGCGGCGGGGCGCGTGCCGGTTCCGGCCGCTGGGCGTGATGGCGGTGGTTGGGCCCTTCAACTTTCCGGCGCACCTTCCCCATGGCCACTGGGTGCCGGCCCTGCTGCTCGGCAACACGGTGGTCTTCAAGCCCAGTGATCGCACGCCAGCCACGGGTCAGGTTCTGGGCGAGATCGCGGTCGAGGCCGGTCTGCCTGCCGGTGTGTTCAACGTGGTGCAGGGCGGGGCGGACGTGTCCGAGCGGCTGGTGGGGCATCCGGAGATCGATGGGGTGCTCTTCACGGGCTCGTTCCCCGTGGGACGGCGCATCCTGGAGATGAATCTGGACCGGCCCGGCCGCATGATCGCGCTCGAGATGGGAGGCAGCAACGCCGCGATCGTCTGGAAGGATGCGGACCTGCGACGCGCCGTGATCGAGTGCGTGCGGGGCGCCTATGCGACGACCGGACAGCGGTGCACCTGCACGCGGCGCATCATCGTGCACGCGTCGCTGGCGGAGCGTTTCATCACTGCCTTCTGCAAGATGGCCAGCACCGCCGTGGTGGGCGCGGCACATGATGCCGGGCCGGTCTTCATGGGGCCGGTGGTGAGCCAGGCGGCACGGCAGGCGGTGCTGGACCGTCAGGCGGCGCTGGCCCGAAGCGGCGGACGCGTGCTGCTGGAGGCCGTGGCCTTCGACCGGCCCGGATGGTTCGTGGGTCCCGGGCTCGTGCAGGTGGAGAGGTTCGACGCGGCAAGCGACCGCGAGACCTTCGGGCCGCTGGCGCAGGTGAGCGTGGTCAAGGATCTGGATGAGGCCATCCGCCAGGCCAATGCCACCGATTTCGGCCTGGTGGCGTCGGTGTTCACGGGCGAAACGACCGTCTGGCGATCGTGCGTGGATGGACTGCGGGTGGGATGCCTGAACCGCAACACGGGTACGGCGGGAGCCAGCAGCCGGCTGCCGTTCGGGGGCCTGGGTCGAAGCGGCAATCTTCGACCGGCCGGGAGCTTCGCGGTGGATCTGGCCGCCTTCCCGCTGGCCACGCTGGAGGACCCCACGCCCGACACGGCCGCACCGGTGGGGGTTCAGGTGGATCCGCGCTGGTTCGGTGGGTGAGGTTGGATCAGGTGCCGGTCGGCGATTCGCCCTCAGGACCCCACACGCTCCGCAAGCCAAGCCTTCACACGGTCGATGCCCACGCGCTCCTGGGCCTGGTCGTCGCGATGCCGCACGGTGACCGTCTGGTCCTGCAGGCTCTGGCTATCCACCGTGAAGCAGTAGGGGGTCCCGGCCTCGTCCATGCGCGCGTATCGCTTGCCGATGGACTGCTTCGCATCGAACTCCACCACGAACTCGCGCCGCAGTTCGCGCCACAGTCGCTCGCCCATTTCCGGCATGCCGTCCTTGTTGACCAGCGGGAACACCGCGGCCTTCACGGGGGCCATGCGCGGGTGGAACCTCATGAAGACCTTGCTGGCACGGCTCTCGTCGGGGGTGTAAGCCTCGCAGAGCAGGGCCAGCGTCCCGCGGTCCGCGCCGGCGGACGGCTCGATCACGTGGGGAAAGTATCGCTCGTTGCGTTCCTGGTCGAAGTAGCGGGCCTTCTCGCCCTTGCCGCTGAACTCGGCGTGCTGCTTCAGGTCGAAGTCGGCCCGGTGGGCCACGCCCTCAAGCTCGCCGAAGTCCGGGGCGGTGAACGGGAATCGGTACTCGATGTCGCAGACGCCGGCGCCCTCCTTGGCGTAGTGGGCCAATTCGTCACGGTCATGCTCGCGCAGCTGCAGGTTGGACCCGCCAAGCCCGATCGATTGCCACCATCGGTAGCGTTCCTGGCGCCACCACGCGTACCAATCCCGGGCACTGTCCGGCCGGATGAAGAACTCGATCTCCATCTGCTCGAACTCGCGGCTGCGAAAGGTGAAGTTGCGGGGCGTGACCTCGTTCCGGAAGGCCTTGCCCACCTGCGCAATGCCAAAGGGCACGCGCACGCGGCTGGAGTCCACCACGTTCTGGAAGTTGGCGAAGATGCCCTGTGCGGTCTCCGGCCGCAGGTACGCGTAGTTGGCTGGATCCTCCACGGCACCCACCAGCGTCTTGAACATCAGGCTGAACTGCCGGGGTTCCGTGAGCGTGCCCTTCTCGCTGGCGTCCGGGCCCACCGTGACGGCGCGCTGCTCGGGCCCAACGCCCAGGAACGGTCGAACCTCAAGGTCGCCTTCCGGCAGCGGACGCTTGAGATACTTCTCCAGCTTCTTCCTTGCACCGGCCATGCTCTTCTCGTCGCCGGACACGAACGCGAACGCCTGTCCCGTGGCCTGGCCCCGGGCGCCCAGCAGCATGAGATGGTCGGCCCGGTACCGGGCCTTGCTCTCGCGGCAGTCCACCATGGGATCGTTGAAGCCCGTGGCGTGTCCCGACGCCTCCCAGACCCGCGGATGCATGATGATGGTGCAGTCCACTCCCACGATGTCCACGGGCTGGCCGTCGGGACCCGTGAGTTCGCGCTGCACCACATCCTGCCACCAGGCGTTCTTCAGGTTGCGCTTCAGCTCGGCGCCCAGCGGCCCGTAATCCCAGAAGCCGTTGATGCCGCCGTAGATCTCGCTCGACTGAAAGATGAAGCCGCGGCGGCGGCACAGGGCCACGATGTCGTCCATGGATCCGGGCATAGGGTCGGAATGGTACGGAATGCCCGGCCCGGTCGCCGTGCCGCCACGTCAGTCACTGCTGCGGCCGCGCGAGGCGATCAGCCGCAGGAACTCCTCGCGAGTGGCCATGTTCTTCAGGAAGATCCCGGTGAGCTTGCTGGTGGTGGTCCATGCCCGCGGCTGGTGCACGCCGCGGTAGCACATGCAGAAGTGTCGGCACTCGATCACCACGGCCACGCCGAGCGGGTTCAGGTGGGTCTGGATGGCGTCGGCGATCTGCGAGGTGAGCTTCTCCTGCACCTGAAGCCGCTTGCTGAAGATCTCCACCACCTTGGCCAGCTTGCTCAGGCCCACCACCTTGCCGTCGGGGATGTAGGCCACGTGGGCCTTGCCCACGAAAGGCACCATGTGGTGCTCGCAGTGGCTCTGGACGTCCAGGTCGGTCAGCAGGACCATCTGGTCGTAGCCCTCGACCTCGCTGAAGGTGCGGGACAGCGCCTCGGCCGGATCCATGGCATAGCCGCGGAAGTGCTCGTGCATGGCCTTCACAACCCGCTTGGGGGTGTCCAGCAGGCCCTCGCGCGTGGGATCCTCGCCGATGAACGAGAGAATGGCCCGCACATGGTCCATGGCCTTGCGGCACTCGGGGCTGTTCATGTCCGGTTCGCGCATGGGATCGAAAGGATACGCGTTCCGCGGGGTGTTCACCGTTAGCATGTCGTGCATATGGCTTCCTTCCTTCGAGGCTTGACCGCGGAGGCGATCCGCGCGATGACTCCCGTCCGCGCCGGCGAACGGCGGCTGGGCCAGGCCATCGAGGCGTGGAAGCCGGGCGAGGTGCTTCGGCCCGGGCATGAGCCCGGATTCGCGATCCTGCTGGTGCCCTCCGACATCGGCGTAAAGGCCAATCTTGGCCGTGTCGGGGCGTCGGCACTGCCCCACGCGGCCCTGAGGCAGCTGCTCTCGATGCAGGACAACGCTTCGATCGATCCTGCCTCGATCGTGGTGGCTGGCGAGGTGGTGGCCGAGGATCTGCTCGCGAAGGCCGCCACGCTCGATCCGGCGCGGGCCGACGAACTCGACATGCTTCGATCGCTGGTCTCCAAGGTGGATGCCCGCGTGTGCGAGGCCGTGCACGCCGTGGCGGCCAGCGGTCGCACGGTGGTGCTGCTTGGCGGCGGCCACGAGAACGCCTTCGGGCTGCTGGCGGGACTGCATGCGGCCCGGGGAAAGCCGCTCCGTTGCGTGAACCTGGATGCCCACGCGGACCTTCGGGAGGATGCGGGACGGCACAGCGGCAACCCGTTCGCCCATGCCATCCGCGGCGGCATGCTGGATCGCTACGCCGTGATCGGCTTGCAGGAGGCCTGGATCAACCGGCACATGCTCGAGCGATTCCATTCGGAGCCCGCGTTGCGCGCATGGACCATGGAGTCGATCCTGCATGGCGAGCGCTCGATCGAGCGTGCCTGCGACGAGGCGACGGCCTTCGTGGGCCCGGGCGCCTGCTCGCTGGAAGTGGATCTGGACGTGGTGGCGGGCATGGCCTCGAGCGCACGTTCACCCAGCGGACTCACGGCCGATCAGCTTCGGCAGTGCGTGCACCGGCTTGCCGCGAGCCTGCACCCCGCGGCGTTGCACGTGTGCGAGGGCATTCCGGGTCCGGATGACGAAAGCGGTGCCGGGCGTCTGGCGGCCTTGGTGGTGCGCGACTTCATCCGTGCCGTGTCACGCCGGGGCGCGGCGCCTGCCCGCTGAGCGCCGCCGGCCGGGCGAGCCGCCGAGACCAGCCGATACCTTGCCCCCATGAGCGAACGCATCGGCATCGTGGGCATGGGAGCCATCGGTCGAGTGCATGCGCGTCACGCCGGGCGCGTGGGCACGCAGGTGGTGGCCGCATGGGACCCGAGTCCGGCCGCGGTCGAGGCCTTTCGTGCCGAGCATCCGGAAGTGGTCCACGAGGCGTCGCTCGAGAGCCTGCTGGCGCGCCAGGACATCTCGGGCGTGGTGGTCGCCGTGCCCAACGACCTGCACGAGCCCTTGGCGATCCAGACGCTGGCGGCGGGCAAGCACGTGCTGCTGGAGAAGCCCATGGCCACCACCGCCGCGGCCTGCGACCGCATCCTGGAGGCGGCTCGCGGATCGCAGCGTTCGGTGCAGATCGGCTTCGTGTGTCGCCGCCTGCCCGCGGTGGAGATGGCCGCCAGGCTTTCCCGCGAGGGCCGATTCGGGGCCATCTATCACGCCAAGGCCAGCATGTACCGCCGCCGTGGGGTGCCCGGCCTGGGGGGCTGGTTCACCACGCGCGATCGTTCCGGAGGCGGCCCGCTGATCGACCTGGGCGTGCACCTGATCGACGCGGTGCTGGAGGTGATGGGTCGCCCGCGCGTGCTGCGGGTCAGCGGAGCCACCTATGCCACCTTCGGTCGGCGCATGAGGGACTACGCCTTCACGCACATGTGGGCCGGCCCGCCACGGCTTCAGGGCACCTGTGACGTGGAGGACCATGCCACCGCGTTGCTGCGATGCGAGGGCGGCGCCACGATCGAGGTGAATGCCACGTGGGCCATGAACGTGCCGGACAACGCATTGCCCGATGGGCTGGCCATCTTCGGCAGCGACGGCGGCTGCCGATTCGGGTTGCAGGACCGCTCGCTCACCGTGGCCACCGAGGCCATGGGCATGCCCGCGGATCTCTCGCCGCACTTCCTGGCGGATGACCCCATGCAGCAGGCATGGGACGCTCAGGCCAGGGCCTTCGCACGGCTGCTGCGCGAAGGAGGCGATCCCGTGGCCACAGGCCAGCAGGGGCGGCAGGTGCAGGCGGTGATCGACGCGATCTACCGCAGCGCCCACGAGGGCCACGAGGTGGACGTGGCCTGAGCGCTCACTTGGGCGCGGCGGCCTTCTCGTACTGGGCCAGCGAGGCCTTGAGGTCCGCAAGCATGTCTCCGTCGAGCCCGTCCCGCTCGGCCAGCTGCACGGCGGTCCGCTGGATCTGCAGGGCCTTGGCCGTGTCGCCCAGTTCCCAGTGCACGCGCGCCTGCGTGTCCAGGATGGAGCCGTCCTGGCCCTTGCTCAGGGCCACGGCCTTGTCCGCGGCGATCAGGGCCAGTTTCAGGTCGCGCACGGTGTCGGGCATGTCGGTGGCAATCGTCCAGGCCAGCATGTTGAAGCCGGCGGACCCGATGTCGGCGTCCATCAGCTGCCTGGCCGTGGCCATCGCCTCGGCACCCTGTCCCGCCTCGGCCAGCACCTGAAACTTCATCATGCGGATCTGCGTGGGATCGGCCGACCGGGCGGCCAGCTCATCCATGCGCGAGATCACGGGTGTCCAGTCGCCGCTGCGTTCCGCCGTGGCCACCAGCCGGGGCAACTCGCGCGTCACGAATGCCTCGGTCTCCTTCTGGACCGCCAGCGCAGCCTTGGCCTTCTCGCGGTTCCACGAGCCGCCCAGCACGCCCTGCAGCGGCGCATCCATCTGCATGGGATGGCCGATCCACTCGATGATGCCGTCCTTGCCCACGATGAAGGTGCACGGGATGCCCTTCTGGCCGGCCGCCTCCATCCACGCGGTGTCCATGCTTCCATCCTGATCGAAGGCCACGCGGTAGGCCATGCCATCGCCCTGCTTGTCCACGAAGGTCTTCAGCCCCGACAGCCGCGCGTCGGGCTGGCCCTTCTTGCCGCGTTCGCTGGCGGCCACGCCCAGGATCACCGCCTCGGGATGGGCCTTCTGCAGCTCGGTCAGGTGCGGAATGCTCGCCACGCACGGGCCGCACCAGGTGGCCCAGAACTCCACCACGTACACCTTGCCCGACTCGAAGCCCCTCAACTCGTCGCCCTTCACCCACGTCTCCACGCTCAGGGGCGGCGCCTTGGATCCGATCTCCAGCGTGACGGGATCCGCGGCCAGGGCGAGCGATGCGACGAGCGTGGTGAACATGGTGTTTCTCCTTGGAAACGGCATGCTACCCGGCGCGTATCCTCGGCCCCGATGTCGGCACGGATCCTGGATGGCAAGGCGCTGGCGGCCACGGTGCGAACCACCGTGCGCGAACGCGTGCTGGCCTCCGGCAGGCCGGTGCGACTGGACGCCGTGCTGGTGGGCCACGACTCCGCCGCCGAGCTCTACGCCCAGAGTCAGGCCCGAACCTGCACCGAGGCGGGCATCGCCTACCGCCTGCACCGCCTGCCCGCGGGCAGCAGCTTCGAGGACATCGCCGGCCGCGTGCTGCTGCTGAACGAGGATGACGAGGTCCGCGCCATCATGGTGCACCTGCCACTTCCTGCGGGCGTCGACGTGGAGCGCATCCAGAGCCTGATCGCGCCCGACAAGGATGTGGAGGGGGTGAATCCCGCCAACATCGGCAACGTGGTCTACGGCCGCCGCAGCCTGGTGCCGTGCACGGCCCGTGCCGTGGTCGAACTGATCGAGTCCAGCGGCATCTCGCTGGCGGGATCGCACTGCGTGGTGGTGGGGGCCAGCAACATCGTGGGCAAGCCGGTCGCCGTGCTGCTGATGCGATCCGAGGCCACCGTGGTCAGCGGCAACAAGCACACCCGAAACATGAAGGACCTGGCCCGCCAGGCCGACGTGCTGGTGGTGGCCGCGGGCGTGCCGCACCTGGTCGATGGCGCATGGATCAAGCCCGGCGCCGTGGTGATCGACGTGGGCATCCACCGGCGCACGGGTCCCGATGGCGTGACCGTGACCAGTGGCGACGTGGAGTTTGCATCAGCCTCCGACAAGGCCGGCTGGATCACGCCCGTGCCAGGCGGCGTGGGACCGATGACCGTGGCGATGCTGCTGCGCAATGTGGCGGACGCGTGCATCGGGCGCTGACTCGCTGCGCATTCCGCATCGACCGCTCCGCATCCAGCCTGACCCGCACGCGGCCGCCTCGGCTCCGCTTCGCATGCGCCTCGGCTTAGCGCTTCTCGCTCCGCTCGGCATGGGCCATCCTGCTTGGGTGGA
>JBJOGW010000019.1:0-14586 GCA_046048055.1 Planctomycetota bacterium | reverse complement strand
CCGCCAAGAGCGGACCGAAGTGCTCGCCTCGGAAGAGCTCCGCCTCCGGCGGGCAGTCGAGCAAGGCCATCGGACGAAGCCAACCGTCGCATGCCGGCTCGAGCACGCCACTGGCACTGCGGGCGCCATGCTCCAGGGCCAGCCGGGCCAGACGCACGCACGTCGCGGCCTCCACCACCGACGTCAATCGCACGGGACGTGCCGCAGCGGCCAGCGCAGAAAGGGCCTCGATGAAACTGCGGTAGATGCGGCGATCCACCAGGACACGGCGCGGCGCCATGCAGGTCTGTCCGGCGTTCATGGTGACCGCAAGCCAGAGGCGCTCCGCAGCCAGGGCGGCGTTCGCGTCGGCAAGCACCACCGCCGAGTCATGGCCGCTCAGTTCCAGCACCGAAGGCACCATGCGTCGGGCACACGCGCCCGCCACCATCTCGCCCGTGGCGGAACCGCCCGTGAACACCACCTTGTCGAAGCGCCCCCGCTCCACCAGCGCCGCACCGGCCTCACGCGTGGCGGGAGCCAGCGAGATCCATCCCTCCGGAAGGCCGCATGAGCACGCCAACCGCACCAGCATCGCCTGCGATTGCGGCGAGCGCTCCGAAGGCTTCACGGTCACGCGATTGCCTGCGGCCACCGCCTGCACTAGCTGCACGCCGAGGAGCCCCACGGGATAGTTCCATGTGGCGATGATGAGACCGTGCCCAAGGGGCATCCGAGCGATCCGCATGCGGCGCCCCATCAACCAGAGAGGCCGTCCCGGCGCGCGTCTCGACGCAAGAATCCGCTCCCCGCGGCGCTCGTGCCACCGAATCGCCGCCAGCAGCGGCAGCACCTCGCTCACGTACGCCTCACCCACCGGCTTGCCGATCTCTCCCGCCACGCGGGACGCGATGGCCATGCCGTGCTGGGCCACCGCCCGTCGGAACCGGCGCAACCAGTCGCTTCGCGCTCGCCACGTCAATCCGTCGGTGGCTGGAGAGCGGGTGCTGCGGGAGGTCATTCCCGCAGCGGTTCGGAGAGAGCCGGGGGTCGGATGCACGATCGAATCCGAGGGTAGTCTCCCTTCGAACGCATGGCCATGATCGCAGCCGAACGAAACCTCCGCCACGTGTCCGATGTGGCGGTGGTGGGAGCGGGTCCAGGTGGACTGTGCACGGCCATCCTGCTGGCGGCCAGCGGGCTGGGCGTGGACGTCTACGAACGGCAACCGCAGGTGGGCGGGCGGACGCGGCGGCTTTCGCTTGGAGATCATCACTTCGACGTCGGTCCCACGTTCTTCATGATGCCCTACGTGCTCGAGGAGATCGTCGGCGCGGCCGGACGACGGTTGTCCGACCATGTGGAGCTCACCCGCCTGGACCCCATGTACCGGCTGCTGCTGGGCCAGCCGCAGGGCGACCCCATCACGCTGGACACCACCCAGGATCTCGACCGCATGGCCGAGCGGATCGCCCGGATCGAGCCGGCCGATGGCGCGGCGTTCGGACGCTTCATCCGCGACAACCGACGCAAGCTGGCCGCCATGACCCCGCTGCTCCGGCGTCCGATCCGCAGCGTGCTCGACCTGATGTCGATGGATGCGCTCAAGGCCGGGCCGCACCTCAGGCCGTGGCAGAGTCTCTACGACCACCTCAAGGGGTACTTCCGACACCCGTCCGTCCGGCTCTCCATGAGCTTCCAGAGCAAGTACCTCGGCATGAGTCCGTACGAGTGCCCGGAGCTCTTCAGCATCCTGCCCTTCATCGAGTACGAGTACGGCATCTGGCATCCCACCGGTGGCTGCAACGCACTGATGCGGGCGCTGGCGGAGATCGCCGAGTCGCTCGGTGTCCGATTCCACACGGGCAGGCCCGTCGAGCGCATCGAGTTCCAGGGACGCCGTGCCGTGGGCGTGCATGTGGACGGCTCGTTGCGAAGGCATGCCCACGTGGTGGTGAACGCCGACGCGGCGCACGCGCTGCGCACGCTGGTGCCTGCGTCGCTCCGGCGCACCTGGACCGACACCCGGCTGGACAAGGCCCGCTACAGCTGCAGCACCTTCATGCTCTACCTGGGTGTCGATGGCCAGGTGGACCTGCCGCACCACACCATCTCGGTGAGCCGGCAATACGAGCGCAACCTGGCCGACATCAGTCGTGGCGGCACGCTCAGCCAGGATCCGTCGATGTACGTGTGCAACCCGGCGGCCGCCGACCCGAGCATGGCTCCCGCGGGCTGCAGTTCGCTCTACGTGCTGGTGCCCACGCCCAACGTGCAGCCAGGCTTCAACCAGGTGGACTGGTCCACCCAGGCGGCCGGTCTGCGGACCGAGGCCCTGCGCCAGTTGGAGTCCGTCTTTGGAATCCGTGACATCGAGCGACGCATCCGCATCGAGAGACAGGTGACGCCGATGGACTGGCAGGCCGAGGGCATCCAGTTCGGCGCCACCTTCAACCTGGCCCACAATCTTGGGCAGATGCTCCATCGCCGACCGCATCACAGGCTCCAGGATGTGGACGGCGTCTGGCTGGTTGGAGGCGGCACGCATCCGGGGTCGGGCCTTCCCGTGATCTTTCTCTCGGCCCAGATCACCGCTCGACTTCTCTGCGCCGAGCATGGTGTGCCATGCGCCATCGACCAGCCGCCACCCGCCTCGAGTCGGCGTTCGGCTAGCCTCGGGGCGTGGACATCTCCTACGGCCGTTACCTGAGGATTCCGGAGCTTCTCTCGCTCCAGCAGCCCGTCGGGGAGCCCCGCGAGCACGACGAGATGCTGTTCATCGTGATTCACCAGGTGTACGAGCTCTGGTTCCGCCAGCAGCTGCACGAGGGTGACCGGCTTGGAGACCTGCTGGAGCGGGCGGACTGGGACCACGCCCACGCCACCCTGCACCGCATGCTGAAGATCCTGAAGACGATGGTGGCGCAGATCGACGTGCTCGAGACCATGACGCCCATCTCATTCTTGCAGTTCCGCGCCTTCCTGCAGAGCGCCAGCGGCTTCCAGAGCTGGCAGTTCCGTGCCTTCGAGATGATGCTCGGCGCCAAGGAACCCCGCGCCGTGGCCCGCTATCCCGAGGGCTCCTCCGAGCGTTCGGAACTGGAGCGCCGCCTGTCGGCCCCCTCGCTCTGGCTGCGGTTTCTGCGCGGCCTGGCCGTCGCAGGCGTGCAGGTGCCCGATGCCTCGCTGCACCGAGACCCCTCGCTCGCGCCGGAACCCGACGCCGCCATGCAGCCGGTGCTGCTGCAGCTGTACAGGAACCCGGGACCGATCCAGCACCTCTGCGAGTCGCTGGTGGACCTCGACGAGGGGGTGCAGGAGTGGCGATATCGCCATGTGAAGATGGTGGAACGGACCATCGGAGCCAAGCCGGGGACCGGGGGGAGCGCCGGGGTGGCGTACCTGCGATCCACGCTCTTCAAGCCGCTGTTTCCCGACCTCTGGGACCTGCGCAGCGAGCTCTAGGGTCGGTGGTGCGGATCCTGGCGGAAGAACCGGACCCCGGAACGGCGCCCGACTACCGAAGCCCGCCTCCACCCGCACCCACGATCCGGATGCGACCGCTCTCCATGTCCCACATGGCGCTCTCGCAGCGGATGGGCGAAGGCTGTCCCCGAGGACCCTTCTGCATCACCTTGATCTGCCGCCCGGGCCGCGCCGAGAGCGTGGCGATGCGCGTGCGAAGATCGTAGTCGAACACATCGCACTCCACGTCCGCCTCGGGCGAGCGCACGAACACGCGGCCGGTTCCCACCGTGCGCAGCAGGCGCACCGGGCCGCCCAGGTCCACTGGCCTGGCCTCCGAGGACGGAGCCGCAGCGCCGTCCTCCAGCCGCTCCACGAACGCCTCCATCGCGTCGCAGGTCAGCGTGAGCGTGTCCTGCGGGCGCAAGCCGGCATGGACCAGCTCGACCTCGCCCAGCAGGTCGATCCGGAACCTTCCCGGCGGTCCGTCACGCTGCATCAGCAAACGCCGGACCCAGCGAAATCGCGTGGTGCCGCGACCGTCGAAGAGAGAGGGTGGCGCTGCCTTGGCGCCCTCGTCGTCACGGTCGAAGATCAGCAGCGAACCGGGCGTGGGCACGTCGGCCTCACCGGTGACCAGGTCGTAGGTCACGTCCTGACCCTGCAGACGCAGCAGCCTCGGCTCGTCGCTGCGATCGTCGCAACCCCAGCCCCGGTTCTCGATGTCCACGTCACCGATCGCCCGAACCCGTCGGAGGTCGCTCGCCTGACCACCCAGGTCGCTTCGACCCTCGGCCCGAGCGGCACGCGCCAGCAGCCCGTCGGGTCGCACGAAGGTCATCAGCACCTCCACCGCCTTCAGGTCGTCCCGATCTCGCGGCGAGCGGCTAGCCGTGGCCTCCACGCCACCCCCGAGCTGCACCGCCGTGGTGGAGGGATCGATCCGCTGATGGATGAATCCATCACCCCACGTGGCCAGCATCTGCGGCGTGTCCGGCAAGTCGGGCCGCGGCAGCGGGCGGGGTTCATCGGTGCACACGGGCGACAGGAAGGATCGCACCCGACCGGGACCGGGCGAACTTCCCTCGCCCGTGCGGTCGTCCATCTCCAGTTCGGACATGCCATCGGCCACCAGGTTGCCCCGCGCCAGCAGCAGGTCGGGCCCGCGAAGCCGCACCTTGCCCGCCACCGGATCGGCATCCATGGACGCCGCCCACACGCGGGCATCCGGGCTCACCAGCGCCTGCACGGCGCCACGCGACCGCATCTCCCGCAACTCGGCCTTGGCACCGTCGCCGGGCACGAAGTCGCACGCCATCGACTCGGTCCAGAGCACCTGGTCTCCGTCCCGGGCCTCGACCGCACCCTCGGCCAGCAGCTCGCGAGGCCGACTGGAGCCATTCTCGAGCGGCTCCAGAAACAGTTCCACCCTTTGTCCGGCCAGCGATGAGCCATCCTTTCGCTGCGTGGCCTTGGCGCCCTCGTCGGCCAGCAGTCGCGTGACCGCATCACGCGGGCCGCGGGCGACGCAGTCCACCACCAGTCGTCCCGACTCCATCCGCACCTCGTCCGCATCCGCCACCACATCACCGCGAAAGTCCGCCTGCCGAAGGTGCTGCGACTGCGTGCCCGGCTCGAAGGCGAGCGCGACCTGGCCACTCCACTGCATGCGCACGGTGCGGTCACCGCCGCCAAGCGGCGCATCCGAGCCCTGACCCTGCACCGCGGCAGCGGGCGCCGCGGCCACCGCCTCCACCGCGGCACCGTCCGCACCGCCCAGTCGCATGCGTCCCGCCCCACGGATCAGGCCCTGACCGCTGGAGCGGTCCAGGTGCAGCGCATGGGCCTCGACATCCAGGCGCGGGCTCATGAGCACGAAGCGACGATTATCCGATCCCTCCACCGTCACGGCCTCCACGCCGGTCACATAGCGAAGCAGACCGCAGTCGATGCGGGCGCCACTGGCCTGGTCCTGCAACTGGACCCGCTCTCCCACGATGTCCACGCGCACGTCATCCTGGCTGGGCACCTGCTCGGCCGCCTCCGGGCTCAGCACCATCGTGAGTCGCCCCTCGTAGTGAATCTCGGTGCGCTCCTCCGGGGGCTGGCTCGCCGCCATCGCCATGGAGAGCAGCGCGGCCGACACGGTTGCCCCGCCGCCAACCGGCCGGGCAACCGCCAGTTGCTCCAGTGCGGTGTCCAAGCCGCGGGCAAGGCTCTGGCCGACCGATGCGCCGTCCATCGAGAAGAAGGACACCAGCGTGTCACCGGTGATCACCGTGCGTCCCTTGGGGGCGTCGCGCACCACGCGCACCGCCTTCTCCAGCTCCAGCCGGTAGTAGCGCGCCGCGTCCTTCTCGTTCACCCGGTCAGGCGGGGGCTCCGTCGCCTGCGGCGCGCTGGGTCCGCGTGCCTCGGATTCCGGCCGGGCCATGGCCACCTCCTCCAGACGGCGCGTGATCCGGATGGGCGAGAGCGGTCGCTCCACCGTGAGTCGCTCGATGGTGCGACCGTCCTCCAGCAGCAGCATGGTCAGGCCTTCGCCCTCGAATCGCAGCTGGTCCGAGACCACGTCCACGCGTCGATCGCAGCGGATCTCACCCAGCCGGCTGTCAAAGAGCGCCTCATCGGCCTGGATCACCATCGAGGGCAGATCGCGCGACAGGTCCACGCGGGCTCCCACGGCGGGCGTGTACACGCGAATCACCACCTGCTCGTCCAGACGCCCGCTCTCCAGCGCGCGATCCGGCACGCGAAGGCGGCCACGCCGGCTTCGCAGCGTGATCACCCGTCCATCTCGCGGATAGAGCACCGCCCGAGGCTCCTCCATCCGCATCCACTTGTCACGCTCGGGATCGATGCGGCTGGCGCTGTACTGCTGCGCAAGTCGCCCGGTCTCGTCGGCCACCTGCACCCACGCGCCCTGCTCCAGCGACACCCCCTGCTGGTCGATCGGACGGCTTCCACCCATAGCCTCCTCGGGCCGCAGCGGCTGGGGCATGGGCAGATCGGCGGCGTCGGCGATCCTCGGTGCCCGGGGGGCGGTCGGGGCCACTGTGCCAGCTGGGTCCAGCATCAGGGCCGCCACCACCAGGGCCGCTCCCAGCAGGCCCGCCGCTCCGGTGACCAGCCACACGCGCGCCGAGGCGCCCTTCACGCGTGGCGCTCCACCACGTCCTGCCAGGCGCCCGCCGCCCGCATCAGGTGCTCCACGGCCTCACGCACCGCGCCATCGCCGCCGCGGGCGCGCGAGGTCCACGCGGCCACCTCAAGCAGTTCCGGCGCCGCGTTGGCCACCGCCATCGGGTACCCCACCCGCCGCAGCATGGGAAGGTCCGGCAGGTCGTCACCCATGGCCGCCACCTGCCATGGCTCAAGCCCCTCCTCACGCATCAGCGCCTCGATGACCGGGCCCTTCGGGCCGCTGGCGCTCACCACGCGTGTCACCTCCAGATCGGCAAGCCGATGCCGAAGCGACAGGTCGCCTCGCCCCGTGATCACCGCGAGGTGCCGGCCACTGGCCATCCACGCACGCATGGCGAAGCCGTCCCGCACGCAGAATCGCTTGCTCTCCACGCCGTGACCATCGATCCGGATGCCACCATCGGTCAGGGTGCCATCGGCATCCAGCACCAGCCATCGCACCTGGGTGGCGTCCGCCTGGGACCGCATGAGGCGAGTCTAGCCAACCGCGACAGCCACTACGATGCCGAGCCGTGCAGGCCATCGACCTCTCCGCTCCCGTGGCCACTGCGATGATGGCGGTCCAGACGGCCGTGCACGCGGGCTGCTCCTGCCAGGAGGCACGGCAGCAGCTTCGACAGCGACGTCTGGACCATCACCTGTTCTACGTGTACGTGATCGACGACCAGGACCGCCTGCTTGGCCAGGTCTCGGCACGGCGGCTGCTGCTGAGCGAGGGCGACCAGCCCATCACCAGCGTGATGCACCCCTGTCCCGCCACGGTGTCGTTCCACCAGACCGTCGGCAGCGCCTTCGAGACACTGGCCGCCCTCCGACAACTTGCGGTGCCCGTGGTCGATGACCAGGTCCGGCTGCTGGGCACCGTCGACGTGACCGCATGGGCGGCGGATGCGGCCGAGCGGCTGGAGGACTCGCGACTGGAGTTCTTCGGGCGCCTGCACGCCGCGGTCGAGGAGCATCGCCTGGGCGGACCATGGCGAGGCTTTCGGCTTCGAATGCCGTGGCTGCTGTGCAACATCGCGTCGGGCCTGGCGTGCGCGGTGATCGCGCACCTGCACTCGGAACTGCTTGAGGCCGTGATCGCGCTGGCCGCGTTCATCCCGCTCGTGCTGACCGTGTGCGAGTCGGTCGGGGTCCAGGCCGCGGACATGAGCGTGGGCCTGCTTCGCAGCGACACCACATTTGCCGCATTCCGGCGCCGGCTGCGGGTGGAGAGCGCCACCAGCCTGATGCTGGGCGTTGGGTGCGGCACGCTGGTGGCCGCGGCCGCACTGCTCTTCGCCGACAGGGACGAGCGATTGCCCATCGCGCTCACGCTGATGCTGAGCGTGATCACCGCCATGCTGGTGGCGGCCATGGTGGGATCGCTCGTGCCACGCGCCTTGCGACGGGTGGGCATGGAGCCACGTTTTGCGGCGGCGCCGGTCACGCTGATGGTGGTCGACGTCACCAGCACGCTCGCCTACCTGTGGATCGGGGCCGCGGTCTTCGCGCCCACGCTGGCCCGGGCCCTCAGCGCCACAGCAGCAGCGCCATGAGGTCGTAGGCCGCATGGGTCCCCGCGGCGATGCCGAAGCCTCGCCAGTGGAACAGCAGCCCGAACCAGCACCCCCCCGCCACGAGAAACAGGAACCTCCACGTGGCGAAGCCTCCATCGGCGGACTGCAGCGGGTGGTAGAGGGCGAACGCCACCGCCGCGGCCGCGGCACTGGCGATCCAGGAACCCGGCCCCCTCCAGCCGCCCACGTCGCTCAGCAGCATGTGGATCGCGCTCATGAGCGCCAGGCGAAAGACCAGTTCCTCGTAGATGCCTGCGCCGGCCGCCATGGCCACGCGGGACAGCGTTCCGCCATCACCCACGTCCGGCGCGGACATGCCGGCGCCCCACCGGCTCACCAGCATCCCCAGCGGGAGCAGCGGCACGCACAACACCGCGCTCTCCACCGCCATGCCGCCCACCACGCCCAGATCCACGCGCCACGGCCGGCGACGCAACACATGCCACACCACGAGCGTGAGCACCAGGCCGACCATCGGCAGCGAGAGCAGCGGCAGCCCCAGGTCCTCGGCCCTCACGCCCACCATCCGGAACAGGTCGACCAGGCCTCCGTGCGCCTTGTTGGCCATCAAGTGCGGCCCGCTCCGCAGCCACCAGGCCAACCCGAGTTCGTAGATCACCAGCAGCGGAAGCAGGAACGCCAGGATCTCGAGCGGTTCGCGGGAGACCTCCCAATAGCCCGCTGGGGGCGGGGTGGTCCGTTCACGCCCCCCGCGCGTCCGCCTCACGCCGTCTTGCTGGACTTGGCTCGGCCCGTCTTCACGGGCTTGGCCTCGCCGCCGGCCTGCATGGCCTTCAGTCGCCGGGCCATCAGGCTCTTTCGGCGGGCGGCCGTGTTCTTGTGCATGGTGCTGGTGGTGGCGGTCCGATCGACCACCGAGGCGGCATCCCGGAATGCCTGCTCGGCCGCAGCCAGGTCACCCTTGGCAACCGCGGCCAGGAAGGCCTTCACGGCGTCCTTGACACGGCGCTTCCGCCAGTTGTTCAGGGCGTTTCGCTTCTTGGTCTGACGGACTCGCTTGGCGGCGCTCTTGGTGTTTGGCACGGGTGTCTCCGAGGGGCGAGGAGTATGCCCGCTCCGGGACAAAAGGGCAAGTGGCTCGGGAACCCCATCACCACCTTGACGGGGCTGCGAGCCGCGAGCACACTTCCGTTCCAGGCCTCACGGCCTTCTGGAGACCCCACCCCCCATGGCCACCCGCTCCGCCGGCACCGGCGTTCTCGTCACCCTGGTCACCTTTGTTCTTGCCACGGTGGGCCTGCTGGTGGCCTGCGTGATGCTGCTCTCGGAACTGCAGAAGTCCAGGGCCACGGTCGACGGCCAGAAGGCCTTCCAGCGCGACGTCGCCAGCGATGCCGATGTGCGGACGCCCGACGCCCAGTCGCTCTCCGTGGCCGCCAAGCGTCGTGGCACGCGTCTGGTCCCCTTCCTGATCGAGCTGAACCAGCGCATGACCTCGCAACTCACCGGTGGCACCGCGACCGCGCTGGACGACGAGAAGTTCGAGGAGGCCATGACGCAGCTGGGCGCCGCGGGCGGCACGACCGTGAAGGCCCGCATCGACAAGCTGGAAGGCGAACTCCGGACCACCACGCGAAATGCCACCAGCCTGCAGGCCCAGGTGGACGCGTTGCGGGACCAGCTCGAGGCCGCCGAGCAGGCCGCGGCCGGGAGCCGTGACCAGCCCAGCCAGACCATGGAGGAAGCCAGCACCACGATCGCGCAGCTCCAGAGCGCGGCCGAGGGCTATCGCAGCGATCTGGCCGCCCTGCAGAAGTCGGTCGAGGAGACGCGACAGAACTTCGAGCAGCGGTTCGGTGACTACAAGAGCGAACGCGATGCCGAGGTGGACCAGCTCAAGAGTTTCAAGGCCACGCTGGAGACCCAGTTGGCCGAGGCCAACCGCAAGCTGGCCCAGTTCGAGACCAAGCCGGCCGATCCGTCCCTCCTGGTGGATGGCAACGTGATCCAGGTCGGCAGCGGTGACGGCACCATCTTCATCGACGTGGGCCGCAACCAGCGGATCCAGCCTGGCATGACCTTCGAGGTGTTCGCCACCGCCGACCAGATCCGCTCCAGCGACGAGCAGGGCGTGCGAGGCAAGGCCACGCTGCAGGTCATGAAGGTGGGCGACGACAGCAGCACCGCCCGCGTCGTTCGGTCGGTTCCGGGCAAGCCCGTGGTGCGCGGCGACGTGCTCGCCAACGCCGTCTACAGCCCCACGCACCGTTACCGATTCCTGGTGCATGGCAACTTCGACGTGAACGCCGACAACCAGTCGTCCGCGGCGGAGACCGAGGTCATCCGGAGCCGAATCATGGAGTGGGGCGGAACCCTGGCCTCCGGCGATCGCGTGACCGGCGAGCTGGACTTCGTGGTGCTGGGAACGCGGCCGCGACGCCCGGCCCAGCCGCTCGCCAACGCCACCGAGGCCGAACTGGACGCCTTCACGCAGGCTCAGAACGCCTGCGACCTCTACGAGAAGATCGAGCGCGACGCGCTCGAGGCCCGCATCGCGATCCTCAACTTCAACCGGTTCCAGGCCCTCACGGGCATGACCGACTGACCGGACCCGCATGGCCAGCGCCATGCTCCAGCAGTGGCCTCCCTACGCGGCGCTCCGCGTGGTGGCGGCGGCCATGCACCTGTTCGGCGTCGAACAGAACCTGCGCACGGCGGCGGCGGTGGGCGACCTCTTCGGCTGGCTGGGCCCGCAACGCGTGAACCGGGCGGTCGGGAACGTCCGTCGGGCCTTTCCGGATCGCTCCGAGACCGAATGCCGGGAGATCGCGCTGGCCAGCATTCGGCACATGTTTCAGCTGTTCCTGGTCGACAGCGTCGCGGGCCCGCAGCAACTGAATCGCCACAACTGGGTCCGCCACGTGACGCTGGGCGACATGCGGGAGACGATTCGGCTGCTTCTTGGCGACCGCCCTGCCCTGTTCCTCACCGGGCACCTGGGAAACTGGGAGTTCCTGGGCCTGGCCCTGAGCCTGCTCGGTTTCCACATGAGCGCGCTGGCCAGACCGCTGGACAATCCACATCTGAACGCCTGGCTGCTGGGCATGCGCGAGCGACGCGGGCTGGAGGTGATCACCAAGTGGGGCGCCACCACCGAGGTCCAGCGTCGCATCGAGGACGGCGGCCGCGTGGGCTTCATCGCCGACCAGAACGCGGGCGATGATGGCATCTTCGTGCCCTTCTTCGGACGCCTGGCCAGCACCTACAAGAGCATCGGCCTTCTGGCCCTGCGCTATCGCGTGCCGATCGTGGTGGGTGCGGCGCTCCGCAGCGGAGCCTGCATGCACTACGGGTTTCACACGGTGGACCGCATCGAACCCCACGAGGCCGAGGCCGCGCCCGATCCGCTCTTCTATGTCACGGCCCGCTTCAGCCGTGCCCTCGAGCAGGCGGTGCGGCTGGCGCCGCAGCAGTACCTGTGGATCCACCGGCGGTGGAAGAGCCGGCCCCCCTGGGTGCGCAAGGGCCAGGCCATGCCCGAGCGCTTCCGGAACAAGCTGCTCGAACTGCCGTGGATGGACCAAGCCCAGGTGGACGCGTTGGTGGCCGCCGAGCACGACGCCTGAGCCGCGCGACTCCGCTACGCTCCGTGCCCTCATGGCGCCTCAGCAGTACGTGTTCCAGTCGCGCTCACCCGCCCAGGACGGCAGCCTCGGGCCGCTCGGCTCCCGCCGCGAGATCCTGGCGTCGCTTGCCATCCACAACACGTCGCCGGACCGTGCCGGCGGCGAGACCCTCTACGGACCTGGCTTCGACCTGCTGTTCGTTCCTGGCGAGGATCCCGTCCGCCAGATCCTCGTGCAGTTCAACGACGAGGACATCGCGTGGAAGGCCATGATCAAGATCGCTCGCGATCTGAAATGGCGCATCGCCGATCCCGAATCGGGTCGCACACTCGACCCGTGACGTGGCCCGGGTTCAGTCGAGCGACTCGCTCTCGATGCTGGCAGCCTCGCCCTTGAGGCGCTTCTCGGCGTAGCGGCGCACCCAGTTCTCCCAGGTCTTTCCGGCGGCGGCATCCTTGCCCGTGAAGGCCACGGACCGGATCTGCACCGCATCCACCGTGCGTCGCGGCCCGCCATCCGAGGGCAGCATCCGCACGCGCGCGATCCGCCCACCCGACTCCACGGTGTCGAACACGAAGCCCTCCATCGTGGTGCCATCCACCAGGCCCAGCGTCACGTCGCCGCGAAAATCGCGGGCCGCCTCCAGGGCAGCCTCGAACGACGCATCCGAGGCTTCCACCCGGCGTGGTTCCGCCTGCGACGCACCGCCAGCGACGCTCATGGGGCCAACGCCTCCGATGACTCGATCTCCTTCAGCACGGCCTCATCCAGACGCCGGATCAGGGCCTCCAACTGCTCCACTGCCCGACCCAGGCCGCTCCGACCCGAGGCCACCGTCATGGGATCCCCCCGGCCCTGCGCGGACCGGTCATCCAGGGCCGCAGCCTCGGCCCTGAGACGCTCCAGCAGGCAGCATGCGTTTCGAAGGGCACCGAGACGCTCATCCGAGGGGTCGATGTTCTCGTACGCAACCGTGCCTGCAAGCCGAAGTGCCGGGCTCGATGCGGCAGTGTCCGTTTCGAGAGCCACAGTCTCGACCGGTGCGTTGCCGGTCAGCCGGGCGGAATTTCCATCCATGGAAGCATTCTCCGGGTTCTGGGTTCCATCCGCAAGGCCCGCCAGCGTCCGAGAATCCATTCCCGTTCCTGCAGCAGGCTCGACCAGTCTATCGGCTCGCATGGCTCGTCAACGCCAGCGAAGCGCAAGGCGGTGCACGGCGGCCGGCCGCAGGCACGCGGACCGACAAGGCGTCAGAAGGGAAGGCTGACGCCGCCGTAGAGCTGGATCGAGTCGCGACCCGGATTGGACTCGCCAGTGTTGGCGTTGGAGATGTGATACCAGCGCACGCCGCCCATGAAGCGAGCTCCGCTACCGATGTCCACGCTTGCACCCACGCCCACGCGCGGCGTGAAGTTCACGCGCCCGCCATCGCTTGGCACCGGCTCGTTGGTGAAGAGCATGCCGCAACCCGCGTCCGCATACAGGCTCCAGCTCTCGCGTGCAAGAAAGTGCCATCGAAGCATCAGCGAGGCACCCCCACCGCCCGCGTCGGTTCCGGGCTGCATGATCGCGTCGCCGCTCAGCCCGAAGTCCAGGCTCACATTCTCCAAGAAGAACCAGCTGGCGCTCCACTCCACCTCGATCTGGTTGGCGGCGTCCATGTCGTTCATCCACGAGACCAGCACCTGCCATCGCCAGGAGTCGCGAGCACCGAAGGCCACAAGACCGCCGACGGGCTCGGCCGACGGCACTGCAGGACTCGCCTGCAGGCTTGCGGCCACGCCGATCAGCGCCAGCGAATGCATGGGCTGATGCTAACCACGCACGCCCAAAAACAACCCCGCCGTCCGATCGCTCCGACACGACCAGACGGCGGTCCGCAGGCCCGTTGCCGAGCCGCGCGATGTTCGTTGGGCCGCGGAAAGTATCCGCCCGGCGAAGCCCCTGACAACGGTCCAGGCGAAAGTTCCGCAAGGATTCGCAAATGCATGCAAGTGCGGCATTTATGCACACACGGCCCACCGGTTCCGGAAACCTGCCCTGCCACGTCGACCAGCCTGGTTCCCAGCCCCCCTGCGAGGGGCCACAGGTGCCGGAGACCGGTCTACCCGCCCCCCTACGCCCCCGGCTCCGCTCCTGACCTCGGAATCACGGTGGGGGGCACCGGCACGGTGTCCTTGGGCTCCTCCTGCAGCAGGGCTTGGGGCACCTGGTCCCGATCCGCCGCGACCTCGGCGGCACGCTCCGCAAGACCGGTTCGCATGGCCCGGGCCCGCTGGATCAGGGCCGGCTCGTCCCGGTCGGTGGGGATCATCGTGAAGTGCCATGTCACCCGGCTGTTGAAGCGGGCCGGGATCACCTCGCTGACCAGGTCGCAGCCGATGAAGTCCCAGACCGGTTCGTTGGCGTCGCCCCATCCCACCACGGGCTCGTAGCCCTCGCGACGCAGCCGCACGTCATAGCGACCGTAGTGCTTGAACTCCACGCTGCAGGGGGTGCGTCCAGCCTCGCGATCGTTCACCCACACGCGGGCTCCCGGCGGGTCGCTCGTGATGTCGATGACCCGGCGCACGCAACCTCCCAGCCAAGGAATCATCACGGTGACCAGGAGCGGCAGCGTGTGTGCTCGAACCCACATGCCATGACTGTACCCGCCGGATAGCATCGGCGACGGATGCCCCTGCTCGAGGCCCGCAACCTGGTCAAGACCTACAACCGCCGACGCGTGGTCGACCAGGTCTGCTTTCACGTGGACAAGGGAGAGATCGTGGGGCTGCTGGGCCGCAACGGGG
>JBJOGW010000018.1:0-3408 GCA_046048055.1 Planctomycetota bacterium | reverse complement strand
GCATTGCCCCGTCACGCTTTCGCGCATTGCGGAAGATTCGTTACTGCAGCCTCCCGTAGGAGTCCGAGCAGTGTCTCAGTCTCGATGCGGCGGGCCGTGCTCTCACACCCGCTACCCGTCTCGGCCTTGGTGAGCCATTACCTCACCAACTAGCTGATAGGAGATTCCCCACTCCAAAGGCGGCAAGCCTTTGGTCTCTCGACCACATCGGGTATTGATTCGGATTTCTCCGAGGTATCCCCGACCTCTGGGTATGTAGGAATCTATTCCTCGCCCTTTCGCCACTCCTGGATTGCTCCAGGCGTTCGACTTGCATGTTTTAGCCATGCCGCCAGCGTTCAATCTGAGCCAGGATCAAACTCTTCACTTGAATTCGTTGCGATGCGGGCAAGCCCGCTTTGCTTCGACTTGGAAGGTGACCCGGCACACCGGATCCAGATGGATCCGGCCGGTCTACATCGCTTCAACCTGCGATGCCGGCGGGCGAACCCGCCGGTTTCAAAGGACACGTCCCTGCCTGCCGGCAAGCCGGCAAGACAAGGTCTGTTGAATTGACCAGATCTGGCTATTCACGGAGGACGTGTCCGACCGAGTGCTGTGACACTCGGACGCTGCCCAGTGGGCAGTCGACTTTCTCGCGTGGGCCGTGACCCATGCGAAGAAGCCGCACATCCTCGCGGCGTCATCCAACTGTTCACTTGTCAAAGAGAAACCGGCGTTTCCTGCGTTGGACGCGCCGGGTCGATGAGTGTATCGAAACTCGAGGCCTTGTCAATAGGCGTGTTTCCGGGCCGCCGTTCTGGTGGACAACCTGCCACACGCCGGGCCATGCTGTCCAAGCCCCTTTGGGTCCCACCATGCTTCACAAAGTCAATCGCGATAGGGATTTGTGTCACCAGAATGTCCGCGGTGGCAAGAACCGCAGGTACCACGATGGCGGCCCCCGAGCCCTTGAGCACCGCCTCCGCGTCCAGCAGTGTGGAACCGGTTGTCCGAACATCGTCCACAAGCAGGATGGCCCGACCGGCCAGGCGTGTTGCCACGCCTCGGCGAGCGGTGATCCGGCCGAGAGCCTGCAACCTCAACGCCCGACTACGGGAAGCCTGCCGCCCGTCCCTCCGATGGCGAAGCGGGCAGACCAAGGGCGCCGCCAACCGTCGAGCCACGCCGGTGGCGATCGTTGCGGCGTGGTCCACTCCGCGACACAACCGACGCAGCAACGGCGACGGTACCGGTACCACCAGCCATCCTCCGCTCGGCGCGTGGAGTCGCCGATGCACCTCATGCCCGAGCTGCCAGCCCAGCTCATCGAGCACGGCGTGCCATGCCTGTTCCTTGCCTCGCCGGATCAGCGAGTCCAGGGGATGCTGGTAGCGCCCCAGCCGCACGAAGGCATCAAAGCGAGGCTGTGAACGGCAATCCGCGCACGTTGGCCCCCGCCCGACCTGCCATCGAACCGCCTCCGGTCGAGTCACCTGCACCCCGATGCCGCATCGAAGGCAGTGATGCGCATCGCGCGTCCTGCCCACGGCCTCGCGCACCGCGGCCCGCGCCCGTGGACGCCCCCGGCCAAGCATCCCACGCTCAAGCCATGCCAGGGCCAGACGTGTGGTCCTCCATGGATCCGTGCGAACGTTGGCCATGCGGCCATCATGAGGCGTTGATCCCGCACCACCGATGGCCGAGGCCCTTTTTCCGATGGAATACCGTGGGGCTGGCCCTGCTCAGACGCCGGCCATCTTCCGCAGCACGAAGTGCAGGATGCCGCCATGTCGCAGGTACTCCACCTCGCCCGGCGTGTCCACGCGACAGAGCACCATGAACCGCTTCACGCTGCCGTCTGGCTTCGTGGCCGTCACCTGCAGGTCCTGGCGCGGCTTCAGGTCCGCGGGCACCTCCACGTCGAAGGTCTCGGAGCCGTCCAGACCGAGGCCGGACGCCGTCTCGCCCGCCTTGTAGGTGCAGGGCAGCACGCCCATGCCCACCAGGTTGCTGCGGTGGATGCGCTCGAAACTCTCCGCGATGACGCACTTCACACCCAGCAACGCGGCACCCTTGGCAGCCCAGTCGCGGCTGCTGCCCATGCCGTAATCCTTGCCCGCCAGCACCACCAGCGGCGTGCCCGCCTTGCGGTAGCTCTCGGCAGCGTCGAAGATGAACTTCTCCTTGCCACCGTCGGTGAAGTCGCGCGTCCAGCCACCGGTCTTCTCGGGCGTCATGCGGTTTCGGATGCGCGTGTTGGCGAAGGTGCCGCGCGTCATCACGCGGTCGTTTCCCCGACGGCTGCCGTAGCTGTTGAACATGCTCACGGCCACGCCATGCTCCTGCAGGTAGCGGCCCGCGGGCGAATCCGCCTTGATGTTGCCTGCGGGCGAGATGTGGTCGGTGGTCACGCTGTCACCCAGCAAGGCCAGGCATCGGGCCCCACGGATGCCACCGATGGTGCCGGGCTGCCGCGTCATGCCCTCGAAGTAGGGCGGATTCTGGATGTAGGTGCTTCTGGCGTCCCAGGCGTACATCTCACCCGCCTTGGTGGGAATGTCCTGCCACGCGGCACCACCGTCGAACACCTCGGCGTACTCCTTCTCGAACTGGGCACGGGTCACGTTGCTGGCCACTGCCGCATCCACCTCGGCCTGGGTAGGCCAGATGTCCCTCAGGAAGACGGGTTTGCCGTCCTTGCCGGTGCCCAACGCGTCCTTCGACAGGTCGATGTCCACCGTGCCGGCGATGGCGTACGCCACCACCAGGGGCGGACTGGCCAAGAAGTTCGCCTTCACGTCCTGATGCACGCGGGCCTCGAAGTTGCGGTTGCCGCTGAGCACGCTGGCCACCACCAGGTCACCATCCTTGATGGCCTTGCCCACATGATCGGGAAGCGGACCGCTGTTGCCGATGCACGTGGTGCAGCCGTAGCCGACCACGTTGAAACCCAGTTCCTCCAGCGGCTTCAGCAGGCCGCCCTGCGTCAGGTAGTCGGTCACCACCTTGCTGCCTGGCGCCAAGCTGGTCTTCACCCAGGGCTTGCGAACCAGGCCCTTGGCACGGGCCTTCTGCGCCAGCAGGCCCGCACCGATCATCACGCTCGGGTTGCTGGTGTTGGTGCAGCTGGTGATGGCCGCGATCACCACCGCGCCATGCCTCAACTGGTATTCGTTGCCCTCCTCATCGCGCACCGCCACCGCCGCCGGCGCCGCGGCCAAGGCCGTACCGCCGCCTGTCGCGGCCGCCGCCTTCGCGGCCCCCTTCTCCAGGAACTTCGGCAACTCCTTCTGCCAGCTGGCCTGCATGGCCGAGAGCGCCACGCGGTCCTGCGGCCGCGCCGGGCCTGCCAGCGAGGGCTCGATCGTGCCCAGATCCAACTCGAGCGTGTTCGTGTAGCGGATGTCCGACTTGTCGTCGCGCCAG
>JBJOGW010000017.1:0-14628 GCA_046048055.1 Planctomycetota bacterium | reverse complement strand
ATCTCTGGCCGCTGGCCATGTCGGTGTGGCTGGTGCACTTCGGCTTTCACCTGGTCACCGGCTGGGCATCGGCCCTGCCGCCCCTGCAGCGTGCCGCACGTGAGGGAACGGGACTGGATCTTGGATCGCCGCAGTGGGCGGCGCACTGCTGCGCCCATGCCCCGGATTGGTTGCTCCCCGCCATGCTGCTGGCACTTGGTGCAGGGTGCGTGCTCTCCCTCTGGCTGGTCTGGAGAAGGGCCTGCACGTCCATCGGCGGCGGTCATGGGCTGCGTGCGGTCGCATGGTGGATTCCGGATGCGGCCGTCACGCTGCTGTGGTGGTCGATCTCGGTGTGGGTGGTGCTGCAGCCGATGGAGATGCGAGGGTTGCTGGCGTGAGGTGGTGGCCCGTGGTCGCGACGCTGTGCTGGTTCGTGACCTGCCCCCGGGTGTGGGGTGATGGTGGCGTGCCCGTGGCTTCGGTGGTGCACGACGGGACTCGCAGCACGCTGCTGGTGGCACCGGCCCAGCCCCGGCAGGGTCAGGCCGTGATCTCGCTGCTCGGCGGTCCTTCGGGCTCGGTGTGGCTTGGACTTCGGTGGCTGGATGAGAGCCGGACCGCCTGGGAGGTGATGGAGGCGGAGACCGTTGGGCCCGGGCGGCATGCGGTGATCGTGCTGGAGCGGACTGGACGGCTCCGCCTGATGGTGCGCTCGGATCCGGCCGGCCCGGATCTGCTCAGTGCGGACATCGGGGTGGAGGCCGCGGAGCCGCTCTGGCAATCCAGGCTTCCGTGGATCTTCTCGTGGTTGCCGGTGGCCGCGATCCTGCTTCTGGGGGAGTTGGCCCGCCGCGGCAGGGCTTAGACTCGGTTGACAGGCATGGCAACGTCGTCTCGCGATTCCGCTGAGTCTCTGGATCCGGCCATCCTGCTGCTGGATGCGGCCGGTCGAGCGATTGGGGCCAACGACATGGCCGTTCGGCTGCTGGGTCGCGCTGCGGCATGGCTGGTGGGACGATCGCTTGGCGAGTTGTTCCTGCATGGGCACGTGCCGGCCACCGCCTGGCTGACACGGCTTGGACAGGCGGTGGAGCCCATCGTGCCGCATGTGCTGGACCTTGAGTTGGAGCGACCGGATGGATCACGAGGCGCCGTGGAGGGCATTCTGTACGGCATCCAGCCCGGGCGGTCCGAGACCAAGGATGCCGTGGCCGGCTTGATGATCCGGCCGAGCGTTCGGGTGGAGGCTCGGAACGAGCAGCTCTCGGCCCAACGTGAACTGATCGAGATGGTGGCTGGAGGATCGGACCTGCGCGCCATCCTGCAGCGGGTGGCCCTGTTCGCGGAGCGAGCCATGCCCGGCGAGACCTTCTGCCTGCTCACGCCGGTGGGTCCGGACGCGTGCCTGCAGGAGGGCTTGTCACCCACCCTGCCCGCGGACATCGGACGCCTGCAGGCCGGCCACCGGCTTGGCCAGGACTGGTCGCCGGCCACCGTGGCCGGCGGCAGCGGCGAGTCGCTGGTGGCCCTGGACCTGGAGCATCTGGCCGCCTGGCACGCCTTCCGCGAAGCCATCGAACGCCACGGGCTTGTGGCGAGCTGGGTGCAACCGGTCTCCGTGGGCCAGCCTGCCGCGGTGCGGGCCATCCTGGAGTTCCTGCTGCCCATCCGCAGGCCGCCCTCGCGTTCCGAACGCGCGTTGCTGGAGGAACTTGGGGCAGTGGTGCGGATCGCGATCGAGTTGCATGACCTGGGCGTGAGCCTGCGCGAGCGGGGCGCGGCGCAGCAGGCGGCCGAAGCCGACGCCGAGCGTCGCCGTCGATCGTTCGAGGCGCTGGTGGACACGGCGCTCGACGCGGTGGTGGGGATCGATTCCCACGGGCTGGTCACCTTGTGGAACCGCATGGCGGAGCAGATCTTCGGCTGGTCTTCCAGCGAGGTGCTCGGCAAGCCGCTGAGTCACTTCATCATCCCGGCGGAGCTGATCGACGCCCATGAGGCCGGCATGCAGCGATGGCGGGAGACGGGTTTCGGCCGCGTGCTCGGGAAGAGACTGGAGATTCCCGCGGTGGATCGCAACGGTCGCCGCTTTCCGGTGGAGCTGGCCATCTGCGAGATTCCGGGATCGCAGGGCATGTTCAGCGCCTTCATCCGCGACATCTCCGAGCGCAAGCGGATCGAGGAGACGCTGCGCGACAGCGAGGCCCGGATGAAGATGATCGTGGAGGCCAGCAGCGACGGCTTCTGGGACATCGACCTGGCGCGGCAGGCCGCCTTCTTCAGCGAGCGGTGCGCCGAGATTCTGGGGCATGTCCCCGCGGAGCTGCCGATGCAGGTGCCGCCGGAGCACCCCTGGGTGCATCCGGGGGATGTGGAGGCGGTCCGCCAGGCATGGAGCGAGCACCTGGCGGGAAGGACCGCCCGATACGAATCCGAGCATCGTCGCCGCCACGCCGACGGGACATGGCGCTGGATCCTGGAGCGCGGCCGGGTGGTGGAGCGGGCATCCGATGGGGCGCCGCAGCGGGTGGTGGGCAGCCAGACCGACGTGACCGAGCGGCATGTCATGGCGGACTCGCTCCGGAGCGTGGAGCGCCTGGAGGGGCTTGGGCTGCTGGCGGCGGGCGTGGTGCATGAACTGGAGACTCGACTGAGCGTGATGCGGGCGCATGTCTCGCTCATCGCCAGTCGCGGGGATCTTGAGCCCGAGATCCGCCGCGACCTCGACCGGGTGCAGGCGGAGATCACGCATGCCAAGGCCATTGCGCAGGGCATCCAGGTCCTGGCGCCAAGCCAGGATGACGCAGCGGTCCATCGAATTGGCATGGTGGAGGCCGTCCGGTCCGTGCTGCGGTTGCTGCGGCCTTCGCTTCCTCGGTCGGTGCAGGTTGCGGTGGAGGATCGGACTGGCGGCAGCGACGGTGTCCGCGCCGACCCGGCCCGACTGCACCAGGCGGTGGTGCACCTGGTGCTCCGCGGCTCCGAGATGGTGGCGCACGCGGGCAGCCTGGTGCTGCGGGTCACGTCGGACACCGGGTGCGTTCGGTTGGAGTGCCTGGACTCGGGCCGCCCCTTGCCGGCCGAAGCTGCGGCGCGCGTCTTCGAGGCCTCGGAGATGGACGGGGCGCCGCTCGGTCGCATGGCGCTGGGCATGGCGGCGGTTCGACGGTTTGCCGAGTCGCTCGGGGGGCGCGTACTCGCCCAGACGACCTCCGAGGGCAACATGGTGGGATTCGAACTTCCCTTGGCGTTGCATCAGGACGTGGGCGACCGACCGGAGGTGATCCTGCTGGAGCCAGACGCGCTGGAGCGGGCGGTTCGGGCCGGAGCCATGGCGGCGGCTGGGCATCGTGTCCACGGCGTGGAGCGTCTGGAGGCCGCAGAGGCTGCCCTGGCGGCCGGATCGGGGCGGATGGTGGCCGTGCTCTCCGTCGAGGCATGGCTGCAGTGCCGCGATCGATGGAGTCCGCTTCTCGGTGACGGTGGCCGGCTGCTTGGGGTGCTGGTGGTGGGAGGTCAGGGTTTGGATCTGGCATGCCCGCCAGGCGTGCGGCTTCTGCAGCGCCCGGCTGCCTTGTCGGCGATCCTCTCGGAACTTGCCGCCCTGGGCGGCGCTTGAGATGACGCGGCTCAGGGAGCCGGGTTGGCGGCGGGAACGCTCTCGTAGTGATCCAGAGCAGCCTGCATGGAAGCTCGAAGCGACACCCGTCGTTCGGCAGCGCGGGCGTCGGTCGGCTCGGGCGTCGCGTCGACAAGGCTGATGGCTTCCCGCTGAACCGTGACCGCGGCCTGGCGATCTCCTCGCTCCCACAGGACGCGAGCCAGCGTGTCCAGGTAGCCAGCCTCGCGCCGTCCGGTGTCCCGTACGGCCCGCTCCGCGCAGGATTGCAGAAGGTTCAGGTCTCGCCGGGGATGATCGGACGCCAGTTCGGTGGCACCCTGCCAGGCGATGCTGTTCAGCACGGCGGGCGAGAGACCGTCCGTTCCCCAGCGTTGGGCGGCAAGCAGGGCCGCCTCGATCCGCTTGCGCGTGATCGCGTCGCGCAACAGGGATTCCACGCGGCGTGCGGGGAGCGATGTGGCTCGGCTCACCTGGTAGTTGGGCCGATTGCGAGTCACCGACGGATCCGTCACCCAGCTCGGCGGTGCCTGGCCTCGGGCTTCCGCCCGCACCAGCGGACCCAGGGGATCCGGTCGCCCTTGGAGACGGAACTGGTTCTCGGCAAATCGCACGCGCGGCGGCACCGCATCCCACGCCAGCATGGAGCCCTCGGCGTCGCTGGCGAGCAGTCGGGTGCCGTCACCGGCGAAGGCGCACGAGATGATCGCCTGTCCGGGACCAGCCAGTTGCACCAGCTGGGCGCCCGTCGCGGCGTCCCAGATTCTGCAAGTGCCGTCCACGGACGCCGTGGCAAGCCGCTGGCCTTCGGGGGTGAACGCCACGCGCAGCAGGTTTTCGGAGTGGCCCTGCAGTGTGGCGACAGGCTTGCCGTCGGCAGCGTTCCAGAGCCTGGCCGTCTGGTCCCGCGAGGCGGTCGCCACCCGTGTGCCATCTGGGCTGAACGCGGCGGAGTTGATCGGGCCCTCGTGCCCCTTGAGCACGTTCAGCACAGCGCCGCCGGCGGCGTCCCAGATGCGGGCGGTTCCGTCCGACGAGGCGGTCAGGACACGATCGTCGGTCGGATCGAACATCACGGCAACGATCGGTCCCTCGTGGCCCGCAAGCTCATGCTGCAGCGTGCCATCCTGCACGGACCAGATGCGTGCCGCACCATCCCGGCCCGCGGTGATCAACCGTGATCCATCGGTCGAGAAGGCCACATCCAGCACGCGGTCGCCACCCTGGAGCGAGGCGATCCGTTCGCCCGCAAGGTTCCAGATTCCTGCGGATCCGTCGTGCGAACCGGTCGCCACGCGGGTGCCGTCGGGATGGAACGCCACGGACCGCACAGGGCCCGAATGTCCCTCCAATGTGGCCATGAGCGTTCCATGAGAGCTCTTCCAGAGTCGCACGGTGCCGTCGTCGCCAGCCGTGGCCAGCACGGATCCGTCCGGAGAGAAGGCCACGTCGGCGATCGTGCGTCCATGGCCCAGCAGGCGGGCCCGAGGCTCCAGGGTGTCCAGGTCCCACAGCACGGCCGAGCCGTCTTCCCCGGAGGAGACGGCCAGTGATCCATCGGGACTGGCGGCCACCGCGAAGGCGATCCCGCGATGTGCGGGGAGGGCCATCGTGGTCTCGGCAGGCATGGCAGGCCAGAGGCGAGCCGTGCCATCGGCCGAGGCCGTCACGAGTTGCTGGCCATCGAGTCGCTCCGAACACGCGAAGACTGGGCCCGTGTGCCCCCGCAGCACGCCAAGCGAGGCTCCCGTGGCTGCATCCCACACCCGCGCGGTGCCGTCCATCGAGGTGGTGAGCAGGGTGCGACCATCGCCCGACCAGATCAGGGAGGTGAGCGGCTTGGTGTGCCCGGCGAGTTCCACGGACGTGGGCGTGTCGTCCAGCGTCCAGAGGCGAGCTGTTCCGTCGGCCGATGCCGTGGCAACCTGCTCGCCGGCCGGGCCGAAGGCCGCCGCCACCAGTCGGTCGCGGTGACCCCGCAGTTCGTGCCGAAGTTCGCCGCTCTCCGCATTCCACAGGCGCGCGGTTCCGTTGGCGGCGATGCCCATCACGCGGGAGCCGGTCGCGTCGAAGCCTGCCCAGACGCCCGGCGATCCGCCGAGATCAAGGCGGTGCAGGGGGGACATGGTCCCCGCGTCCCACAATCGCACCGAGCCGTCGAGGGATGCAGTGGCCACGCGTCGACCCGAGGGATCGAACACGGCCGTGGCGACTTGGCCTTCGTGTCCCGTGAGCTCACCGACCATCCTGCCGGACTCCGTCTCCCAGATCCGAGCCGTGCCATCACCGGACGCCGTGACGATCCGCCGCCCGTCGCGGCTGAACTCGGCGCTGAAGACCGGCGCCTGATGACCCTCGAGCGTGCGCACCGGCTGCCCCGACATGCCGTCCCACAGTCGAGCGGTGCCATCCTGCGAGGCCGTCACGCAGAGGTCGCCGGCAGACCGGAACTGGCCGCTGTAGACAAGTCCCCGGTGCCCCGACAGTGCCGCAATGGGCTCCGCGGTCCGAGCGTCCCAGAGCGTTCCGGTGCCATCGGCTGCCACGCTCAGCACGCGGAGCCCGTCGGGGCTGAAGCGGGCGGTGGCGACCGATGTGCCCGGCATGGGGAGCGCGGCAAGCGATCCGTCCGCGTTGGCCTGCAGCCAGCCCCACTCCCAGTCCCGACGTCGCGGATCGCACGCGTCAAGCCGCTCCCGGAGTCGAAGCGGATCCTCGGCGTCGAGCCACGCGGCCGCCATCTGCACGTTGGCCAGGTACGCCGCCTCCTCCACGCGCCGCCGTGCCGCGTCGGCGGCCTCCTTCTCCTCGATCGCGCGGGCCTCGCTCGCCTGGGCGCTCTCCTTGGCTCGGGTGGCCTCCATCCGGGCGGCTTCGGCCATGTTGCGCTGCTCGATCGCGGCAGCCTCGCTGGCCACGGCGGCATTGCGCGCCAGCGAGGCCTCTCGCCACTGCCATGTGGCCAGGCCCAGGCCGGTGATCAGGGCCAGCAGCACGGCGGCGGATGCAACGACCAGTCCGATGTTCCGGCGCACGTACTTGCGAAGCCGGTACATCGGCGCGTCGGGTGCGGCGTCGAGGGCCCGGCCCTCAAGGTAGTTGCGGATGTCCTCCACCAGCGCCATGGCGGTCTGGTACCGGTGTCGAGGCTCCTTCTGGGTGGCCTTGGAGGGAATCCAGTCCAGTTCCTGTCGGAGCAGGCGAAGCACCGTGCCCACGCCGGTGCCGCGTGCCGCACCCACGCGCGCGCCCAGGGTTGCGTCGGCGGCGATCGCGGCGGAGAGTCGAACGCTCGCCGTGGGCGGCGTCACCTCGCGGATCGTGCGCTGGATCTCGCGGTACGTGCGGCTGCGGAGCTCGCCCGAGTCGAAGGGCAGCAGGCCGCAGAGGAGTTCATAGAGGATCACGCCCAGGCTGAACACGTCGCTGCGGGTGTCGATCTGGTCGGCGTCCGACTCGGCCTGCTCGGGGCTCATGTACTCCGGCGTGCCCACCATGGAGCCGGCCTCGGACGCGATCAACTCGTCCTCGTCGCCCTGCGTGAGCGCCTTGGCCACCCCGAAGTCGATCACCTTGGCGTGCGGTTCGTCGCCCTCGGCGCGGGTCACCAGGATGTTTCCGGGCTTGAGATCCCGGTGGATGATGCCCTTGGTATGGGCGTGCTGCACCGCCTCGCACACCTGGATGAACAGCCGCAGCCGGGCCGCCAGTGGCAGCTTGTGCTCGTTGCAGAAGTCCGTGATCGGCTGGCCCTTCACGAACTCCATGGCGAAGTAGGGCCGTCCACCGGCGGACAGGCCGCCATCGAGCACGCGCGCCACGTTGGGGTGATTCATCACCGCCAGCGTCTGGCGCTCCTGCTCGAAGCGGGCGATCACCGCCTTGGAGTCCATGCCCGGCTTGATGATCTTCAGGGCCACCCGCAGCAGGAAGGGCTGGCGACGTTCGGCCAGCCAGACACTGCCAAAGCCGCCCTCGCCCAGCACCGAGACCAGGCGGTACGGCCCGAACTCGTCGCCGGCGCGCTCGGTCGGCGCGGCAGCCGCCGGCGCGGGTGCGGCGACCGGCGTGCCCGACAGGGGCATGGTCTGCGGAAACTGCGAGGGATCGTTCGAGACGGTGTCGGTCATCCTGGCGTTGGGTGCATGGTAAGGACCCGATGCGCTCGAGCCATGGCTGATCCAAGTCTCATCGCGGAATTCCGTCGCGGACATCGATGGACCGCTGGCGAGCGGGCCTGGTCTTGCGCGCCGAGCGCGGCATGGATGTCCGCGAGCGTCTCCCAACTGGCGGAGAGCGGTGAGAACGTCTCGCCGTGCGCTCCGCCAGCCAGACCGTGCCAAAGCCACCCTCGCCAAGCGATGACAGCAGCCGATAGGGCCCGATCTGGTCGCCCGCGCGCTCGTGCGTGACGCGGGACTCGCCGGCCGGGGGCGGGATCGGATTCGCGAGCGTGGGATCCTGCGGCGGCTCGGGCGACATCCGGGCACTCTAAACCGCTGCAGGCCTTGACGATCCGGGCTTGGCCGATACCCTAACGGATACCAAACATGAATGAAGACGTCCAGCGAGTCTCGAAGGCATGGCGGGCCATCGGCCACGCTGGTTTTGCAGCAGGATCCCATGGTGGTGCGGCCGCATGTCGGCTTCGGACAGGCTGGCCGTGCCTGGATGCGGATGGTGGTGTTCCGTGGCATGGCGTGCACGAGGCCTTCGGTGCGCATGACGTCGCGGGTCTTCGTCTGGCGGCCATGTCCATGGCCCTGCATCTGGCGTGGCGTGCGGTCATGCAGTCGCCGGGGCCATGTCGGGTTCTGTGGGTGGGTTGCCATGCATGGCCGCACCCTCGCTCGCTGCTGGGTTCGTTGCGAGGCCTGCGTGGCGGATGGCGGCAGCGCCTTGATGCGCGCCTGTGGCATGCCAGCGTGTTCGTGGACGCGGGCTGTCCGAACGATCGCCTGTGGGCCACCGAGATGTCGTTGCGGGCGCCTGGTGCCACGCTGGTGGTGGCCGATGGTGCCGGCATGAACCTGACCGCCACGCGCAGGTTGCAGCTGGCTGCCACCGCATGTCCGGTGCTGCTGCTGCGGCCAGCCCAGGAGACGCGCATTCCCTCGGCGGCGCTCATCCGCTGGCACGTGCAGGCTGGCACGCATCAGGATCAGCCCGCGTGGACGGCCTGCGCCTTCCGCGTGCGATCCGGCCTTCCGCCGGCATGGCTGGATGCGGTGGTGTCGTGGGATGCCTGGTGGGAGCGGGGGGTGGAAGCCGTGGCATGGGAGGGAATCCTGCCGCGCGTGGAAACGAAGGATCGTCCGCATCACCCCATGGAGTCCGGGCATGGAACGCACGCTGGCGATCCTGCTGCCGTGGTGGCCTGCCGACCGGGCGATCCGATCGCTCCGCAGGCGGGCGGCCTGGCCGCATGAGAGCAAGGGGCTGCCGCTCCTGCTGGTCGGTCGCATGCACGGGGCACGCATGGTCATGGCGTGTTGCCCGCAGGCGTGGGATCTGGGTGTCCGGCCGGGTGAAGGCCTGGCCATGTCGCGCGACCGCTGTGCGGGCAAGGCGATCGTGCTGCCCTGGGACCCGGCGGCCGATGCGCGGGCACTGGCCGCCTTTGCCGGCTGGTGCCTGCGCTACGGACCGGCTGCGGCGGTCGAGCATTCGCCGGGGCCTGCCGCCATCTGCGTGGATGTGAGCGGCTGCCATGCGGTCCATGGCGGATGGGTTCGACTGCTGCAGCGTGTGCGGGCCGACATGGCCCGGCTGCGCCTGCAGGCACGGGCCGCGTTGGCGTGCGGTGCGGCGGCGGCCCTGGTGGCGGCGGCGCACCGTCCATGGCAGGTGATGCAGGACGACACCGCATGGCTGGACGAGGCGCCGTTGGAGGCGCTGCGCCTAGCGCCTGAGGTGCCGGCCGCCCTGGCGGAAGTGGGGGTGCGCACCATCGGATCGATGCGGCAACTGGGGGCGCAGGCCCTGGCCGATCGCTTTGGCCAGGGGCCATGGCATCGTCTGCAGCTGGCCAGAGGCCTGGCCGTGCAACGCATCGCCTGTGCGGTGCCGGGTGGCCCGTTGCGGTGCGAACTTCCGTTCGATGGGCCCACGTCGCGTCCCGAAGTCGTGCGGCAGGCCGTGCAATCATGCCTGCAACGGCTGGTGCAACGGCTGCAGCACCGCTGTCTGGGCAGCCTGCACCTGCGCGTGGATCTGCAGCGTGCCTTGGCGCGGCCCACGCGGCTGGCGTGGCGGTTGGCACGTCCCAGCCGCGACATGCGTCACCTGTGGCGGCTCATGCAGCCGGACCTGGATCGCGTGCACCTGGGTCACGACCCCGCGCAGGGCATCGAGGGGGTGCGGGTGACCAGCCTTCGTCATGTGTCCATCGGGCTTGGTCAGGCAAGCCTGTTGCATGGTGCGGTGGAGGAGCAGGGCCCGTCATGGGCGGAATGGATCGATCGCATGCGGCAGCGGCTCGGGACTGCGGGCTTGCGCAGGCCCCATGCCGAGGTCGATCCGGACGAGGTGCGGGCGTGGTCGATGCGGCCCATGCTGGACACGGGAGCCTGCGCAGAGCCTCCCATCCTGTCTTGCGAATGTCTGCTGCCGCTGCGCCCCACGGTGCGCGTGACGCCGCCGCGCGCCGCGCATGTGGCGTGCGATGCGTTGCGGCGGCCCGTGCAGATGCGCGCGCAAGGCCGCATGCAGGCGGTGCAGATGGCCGAGGGGCCCGAGCGTGTCGAGGGTGCGTGGTGGCGCGGCGAGCATGGCACGCATGACCGATGGCGCGTGCTGGCGGGCGGAACCTGGTGGTGGCTGCGCCGCCATGGCACCGCCTGGTGGCTGGAAGGGGCGTGGACATGAGCGGCTTCGTGGAGCTGGGCTGCATGAGCAACTTCAGTTTTCAGCAGGGAGCCAGCCATGCGGACGAGTTCCTGGACCGCGCCGCCGAACTGGGCATGACGGCGCTGGGCATCTGCGACATCGACACGGTTTCGGGCCTGGTGCGGGCGCTGGAGGCCTCGCGTCGCGGCGGCGTGCGGCTGGTGGCGGGATCCCGCCTGCGATTCGACGCCCCCGTGCCCGGGGCCATGCCGGTCGAGCTGATGCTGTGGCCTTTCGAGATGGCGGGCTGGGCCAACCTCTGCCGCCTGATCACGGATGGACATCGGCGCGGCGAGCGGGCTCTGGGCACGCTGCAGGTGCGGGGCGGCGGTTGCATGGCGGCGGTGGTGCCGCCGCCGGGCGTGGCGCTGGCCGAGCAATGGTTTCTGGAGACCGTGGAGGGCCTGGCCCGCGTGTTCGGCGACCGCCTGTCGCTGGCCCTGTGCCGCCATGGACTGCCGGATGAGGGACTTCGCCTGCGTCAGGTGCTGGCGCTGTGCGAGCACGTGGGCGTGCCACCGCTGGCCACCAACCTGCCGCGCTATCACCATGCCTCCCGTCGTGAACTGGCGGACGTGCTCACCGCCGTGCGTGTGGGGCGCCCGGTCGAGGCGTGCGGCGAGGCGCTGGCCCCCAACCACGAGGCCCACTTGCGCGGCGAGCGGGTCATGCGGGCGCTGTTCGACCGTGTGCCGCAGGCTCTGGATCGCAGCGTGCAGGTGGCGGAGCGTTGTCGGGGTTTCTCGCTGGAGCAGGTGCGGTGGCGGTACCCGCTCGACGTGGCGCCGGTGGGCGTGTCGCCCATCGTGCACCTGCGTGAGCTGGTGTGGAAGGGGGCCGCCGAGCGCTGGCCGGGCGGCGTGCCGCCGGAGGTCGCATCGCGCCTGCAGCACGAGCTGGCGCTGATCGAGGAACTTCGCTACGAACCCTACTTTCTCACCGTGCACGAGATCGTGGCCTTTGCCCGCAGTCAGGGCATTCTCTGCCAGGGGCGAGGTGCGGCGGCCAACAGCGCCGTGTGCTTCTGCCTGGGCATCACGGCGGTGGACCCGGGCCGCATGGACATGCTGTTCGAGCGCTTCATCAGCCGGGAGCGAGACGAGCCGCCGGACATCGACGTGGACTTCGAGCACGAGCGCCGCGAGGAGGTGATCCAGTGGATCTATCGACGCTGGGGCCGGCACCATGCCGCCCTCACGGCCGAAGTGATCCGCTGGCGCGGGCGCTCGGCTGTGCGAGACGTGGGCAAGGCCCTCGGCCTTTCACGGGATGCGACCGATCGCCTGGCGAAGCGAATCGATCGTCACATGACCGACCCTCGTGATGGCGAGCCGGAACGGACCGAGGTGGCGTCCGTGCCGCCGCAGAACGATCTCGAGGCTCGGGTGCTTCGCATGGCGGCGGAACTGGAAGGGTTCCCCAGGCACCTTTCGCAGCATGTGGGCGGTTTCGTGATGAGCCACGGCCGTCTGGACGAGATCGTGCCGGTGCGGCCCGCCACCATGGCCGATCGCACCATCATCGAGTGGGACAAGGACGACCTCGAGGCCATGGGCCTGCTCAAGGTCGACGTGCTGGCGCTGGGCATGCTCACCTGCATCCGCAAGTGCCTGCAACTGGTGAACCAGTCGCGGCCCGAGCCGGCGGCGGTACCGCTGGCCTTTCATGCCATTCCATCGGAGGATCCGGCCACCTACGACATGCTCTGCCGCGCCGACACCGTGGGCGTGTTCCAGGTGGAGAGCCGGGCGCAGATGAGCATGCTGCCGCGGCTGAAGCCACGCCGCTTCTACGACCTGGTGGTGCAGGTGGCCATCGTGCGGCCGGGGCCCATTCAGGGCGACATGGTGCATCCGTACCTGCGGCGGCGAGCCGGGCTGGAGCCGGTGGCGTATCCCGATGCGCGCATCGAGCGCGTGCTGGGTCGCACGCTGGGTGTGCCGCTCTTTCAGGAGCAGGCCATGTCGCTGGCGGTGGTGGCGGCGGGGTTCACGCCTGGGCAGGCCGACCAGTTGCGCCGTTCGATCGCAGCCTGGAAGCGCCGCGGCAACCAGCTGGCGCAGTACGGCGAGCGGCTCGAGGCGGGGATGGTGGCCAATGGCTACACGCGTCAGTTCGCGCAGCAGGTGTTCACGCAGATCCAGGGCTTCTCGGGGTACGGCTTCCCCGAGAGTCACGCGGCCAGCTTTGCGCTGCTGGCCTACGCCAGCGCGTGGCTGAAGCGGCACCACCCGGCGGCGTTCACGGCGGCGCTGCTCAACAGCCAGCCGATGGGTTTCTATGCGCCGGCGCAGCTGGTGCGCGACGCGCGCGAGCATGGCGTGGAGGTGCGGCCGGTCGACGCCAACTTCAGCGCGTGGCCCTGCACGCTGGAGCCTCGCGGCACGCGCGGCTTTGCGGATCCGCCAGCACTGCGTCTGGGGCTGTGCATGGTGCGGGGTCTCTCGCAGGCGTGTGGCGAGCGCGTGGCGGCGGTGCGGGGTGCGGGGCCGTGGCGATCGCTCGAGGCGCTGTGGCGGGCCTCGGGCGCCAGGGCCGCGGCCATGCGTGCCCTGGCCCGTGCGGATGCGTTCGGATCCATGGGGCTTGCCCGCGAGCAGGCGCTCTGGCAGGCCGGCAGGCTGCGGGAGGTCGAGGCGCCGCTGTTCGAGCAGCTGCCGCCCGATGCGGGCCGCGTGGCGTCACGAGCCGATTTGCCGCCGATCGATCCACTGCTCCGCACCGCGGCGGACTATCGGGGCACGGGGCTGTCGCTGCGGGGGCATCCCATGCGTGCCATGCGGGGCATACTGTCGCGGCGCGGCGTGCGGCCGTGCGCCTCGCTTCGGCAGGTGCATGAGTGTCCGGATGGCAGCATGGTCAGCGTGGCGGGCATGGTGCTGCTGCGCCAGAAGCCGGGCACCGCCAAGGGCACGGTCTTCATCACGCTCGAGGACGAGAGCGGAGCGGTGAACCTGATCGTGCGGCCCAGGGTGTGGAAGCGTGATCGGGCCGGCGTGCGGCATGAGCCGGCGCTGATCGCCCGGGGCCGCGTGCAGCACCGCGATGGCGTGGTGCACCTGCTGGCCACGCGGTTGCGGGGCATCGATCGCCCGCTCGATGCAGGCGGACAGCGGGTGCGGGAGTTTCGGTAGGCGCTACCTCGCGCCTCACGCCGCCTGCTGGCTGGCTGGTGGTTGCTCCTCGATGTCCTCGATCGAGACGATCAGAAGCACATCGATGCGACGGCACACATCGGGACTGTCGCGAAGGAACACGGCCACGACGCGGCCGTTCGGGGACACCATGGCGAAGTCCGGGTGAAACACCTCGATGGTGCGCTGGTCGGCCAGGTGAAGCCTGAACGGCTTGAAAGGCACGGCACGAAGGCTGTCGCGAATCTGGTCGCCGGTCACGGGCATGCCTCCATTATGTTCGCACGGTAGCAACGGGCAAGCCGAGTGCCGGCGACTGGGGCCCAATTTCCTGAAGATCGCGGCCCGCCGGTGCCGCAGCAATCGCGCCGCTCACGCCGCCTGCTGGCTCGCTGGTGGCTCAGGCAGCACCGTCATGGACACGATCAGCGGAAGGTTCACCACCTCGTAGCCGCCGAGCTCGTTCGGAGCCACTACCACGATCCATCGCCCTGCGGGTTGGATCGCCACGAACTCGGGATGCGGCACATCGAAGGTGCGCTGGTCAGCCAAGTGCAGGCGAAAGGGCCTGAATGGAGCAGCACGAAGAAGTTTGCGAAGTTCGTCCGGTGTCACGCTCATGAACCTCGGATTATGCCACGCACGGTATCGAGTTCCAGTCGCGAATCCCCAGGCTCAGGCGAAAGTTCCGCAAATTGGCGAGAGACGGTGCGGTGCTGGGCGTGCGCTTTGAGGCTCGGGTGGCGTGGGGGCGGGGGCTGACTCGTCGTGTGCCGGACGCTGTGCGTCCCGCGTTGGCCACTGCGCGTCCCGCATGGGCCGCTCCGCGTCCCGCGTTGGCCGCTCCGCGTCCCGCGTTGGCCGCTCCGCGTCCCGTATCGGCCGCTCCGCATCCAGCCTGACCCGCACGCGGCCGCCTCGGCTCCGCTTCGCATGCGCCTCGGCTTAGCGCTTCTCGCTCCGCTCGGCATGGGCCATCCTGCTTGGGTGGATTGGTCTCTCGCT
>JBJOGW010000016.1:0-109503 GCA_046048055.1 Planctomycetota bacterium | reverse complement strand
CCATGCCTCTGGGTGGCTGCTGCCCCTGCGGCAAGCCCCAGTCCATGTGCGGGCGGAACTAGGCGTTGCTGCTCCACGGCGTGGACTTTTCCGGCGCGGACTCGGGCGGTGCCGCCAAGATTCGCATGGTCACGCGCGACCTGGATTGTCCGCGGTCACCGCTGCAATCCCGGGGTCGGATGGACAGGCACCTCCTGCTCCGCTCGCTGCAGCAGCTGGCCACGGACGGGCGCCCGCACCTGGTCCGCATCGATGCGCCGTTCGGTCTTCCGCTGGAGACCCTGCGCCGGGCGGGCGTGGATCCGTCGTGGAAGTCCATGTCGGCATGGATCGCCTCGTTTGGCTCGCCGCGTGCCTGGCGCAGCGAACTGCGTGCGTCGGACCGGCGCGAGCCGCGGCGCGCCTGCGATGAGGCCTTTCGCACGCCCATGGCGCCCATGAACCTTCGCGTGTTCAAGCAGACCTGGACCCTGATCGCCGAGGTGCTCCGGCCGCTGGCCGAGCGGGGCGTGCGCGTGGCGCCGGTGCACGCGGCGGATGCCGCCTCGCTCACCGTGTGCGAAGGCTGCCCGGCCAGCGTGCTCAAGCTGCTCGGATGGCCGGACCACGGGTACAAGGGACAGGGCGAGCCACCGCGTGTCCGTCGGGCGGATCTGCTGGCCCGACTGGCCGGTCAGGGACTGGTGATGCCGGCCGCCCTGCGGCAGGCTGCGGAGCAGGATCCCGAGGGCGACCTGCTCGACGCCATCGTGCTCACGCTGGACCCGCTGCAGTGGGTGCCGCCCGCCGAGGCCATGGTGGAGGGATGGATCTGGTGAGCGCCGAACGGATCGCATCGCGCTAGACGCCGCGGGCCTGCGGATCCCAGATCACCTTGTGAAGCTGGCTCTGCATGCGCACCCGCAGGCGGTCAGCCAGGATCCATGCGGCCAGCTCCCGGGCCGCCAGTCCGGGGCTTCCACGGATCTCCGAGTTGCCCGCCTGCGGCCAGGCCGCGCTCATGAGCACGCACCCCACGCGTTCCACCAGCCCGTGCTCGGCCATGCGATCGCGTGCCCACTCGTAGTCCGCGCGGTCCGCCACGACGAACTTGACCTCGTCGCGCCGCGTCAGATGATCCACGTTGCTCCAGAGATTGCGCCCGGCCTCGCCGCTGCCGGGGCACTTGAGATCCATGATGCGCACGCATCGCGCGTCCAGCGTCGAGATGTCCATCGCGCCGCTGGTCTCGATGGTGACGGTGAATCCGGCGTGGCAGAGCGCATGCACCAGCGTCGTGCAGCCGCGTTGGGCCAGCGGCTCGCCGCCGGTCACCTGCACCAGGGGACAGGCCACCCGCCGCGCCTCGTCCACCAGGTCGGCGATCGTCCGTGGCGAGCCCTCGCGAAAGGCGTAGCTGGTGTCGCACCAGTGGCACCGCAGCGGGCATCCGGCCAGACGAATGAAGAAGCAGGGCAGCCCGGCACGCGACCCCTCGCCCTGGATCGAGTGAAAGGTCTCGTGGATGCGGAGCGTGCCGTTCGCGGGCACGACCTGCGGCATGGAGAGCGTGGTCATGCGTGCAAGCGCGGCGGATGCCGCGGCTGGAATGCCCAGAAGAGGACTCGAACCTCCAAGGGATTGCTCCCACCAGCACCTCAAGCTGGCGCGTCTGCCAATTCCGCCACCTGGGCAATCCGGCCCCATGGCCGGGGCGACAAGTGTATCCGCAGCTCGCGAGCACCGCACCTGCTTGCGAAAGCGGGCGGCCGATGAGGGCCGCCCGCCAGAACGATCCCGAATGTGGCCCTCGGCTTACGGGCAGTTACCGTACGCCAGCAGGATGGCGCCGATGTCGGCGGCGTCGACCGTGCCGTTGCCGTCGAGATCCGCCGGGCATCCACTGCAGTTGCCGAACGCCAGCAGGATGGCGCCGATGTCGGCGGCGTCGACCGTGCCGTTGCCGTCCAGATCGGACGGGCAGTTGTTCTCCGGCACGCAGGAGATGGCCGAGATCGACACGTCATCCACGGCGGACTCGACCAGACTGCCACCGGCACCCTCATCGAGCGAGATGAATCGCACGCGCACCGAGCTGGTCAGGGCGATCACGCCATCCAGTCGGTACTCCAGCGTTGCCCAGGCCTCCAGGTTGGTGTTGAGCGACGCGATCTGAACCCAGTTGGTGCCATTGCTGCTCACCTGCACCAGGAAGGGATCCTCGTTGGGCAGGGCTCCGGTGTCATTGCTGTGCCAGTAGGCAAAGCGCAGCACTGCGGCGTCGGCGCCACTCAGGTCGAAGGGGGGCGAGACCAGGGTGGTTCGGCCTCCATCCACGTCGGCCTCACCCAGCGCGCCGCCCTGCGTGCCCTGGCCCGTGAAGAAGCAGTTGGACGGGCTGTTGGCGTTCTCCGGCTGGGCCGTCGTGCCGATCGGGTTCCCACGCACCCAGCGACCGGTGGTGGCCGTGTCGCCCGTGATGCCGAGCTGCCAGCCCTGCACGGTCTCGACGTTGTCCTCGAAGGCGATCTCCTGTCCCTCGGCCACCGTGGCGCTGAAGAATGCGGCAGGGGCATCCGACGGACTGCGAACCGCAGCGCCCGTGGTGGTCAATGCCTCCACGTAGTACTGCACCGCCGAAGGGCAGGAGCCGGCTGGCAGGTTGGCCTGCCACTCGCCGCTGCCCTGGTTGGTCATGGGCACCATGCTGAAGGTGGAAGCGCCCTGCGCCTTGGCCATGAGCCGGACCGTGCTGCCGGGCTGCCCGGCAAGGGCGGACACGCGGGCCCGCACGGGCGTGGTGCCAGCTGGGCTGGCCAGGATCGGACGACCCTGCGGGTACTCGATCTTGAGCAGCGACAGGGCGGGTGCGTCCAGCCCGTGCTGGCCGAAGGCATCGGCGATCTCGGTGTAGTCCGGCGTTCCGTCGGCGATGTCGCCGTTGTTGTCGTTGAGCGTGAGGTAGTCGATGGTGATGTCCGCCGCGATGTCACTCTGGCCCGCATGCAGCGGGATGCTGTTCACGGCCAGCCGCGCAGTCTCGGTGGTGTAGGTGGCGGGATACTTGACGCGGAACAGCGTGCGGAGGTCCCAGACGCATCCGGAGATCAGCTGGCCACAGCTGTGGATGGCGCTGCCGCAACTGGAGCATCCAGAGGCGCTGTACTGGCAGTTGTTGTCGGCATTGCGAATGCCCGTGCTGCAGGTCTGGAATCCCACGCCCAGGCGAGGGTCATCCAGGATCAGCGCAGCCATCACGTCACTCTGCCCTTCGCCATAGGCACCCTGACCGCTGCCGCCGCGGTTCACCAGGTGATGTCCGTACTCGTGGTGCACCACGCCGTCGAAGGCCGTGTTGTTGCAGCCGCCACCCGAGCGATAGAAGTTGATCGAGCTGCCGTCATAGAAGGCGTTGCAGGTCCCGCTCACGCTGGTGTTCACCGGGAAGTTGGTCTGGGTGGACACCGTGGGATAGTTGGGGCTCACGGCCAGCGTGAAGTCACGCACGATGTTGGCGTGAAGGTAGGCGTTGGTCTGGGCCGTGATGATCTCGGTGGGAGTGGGGTTGAACGTGAAGGTGGCGGATCCACCCGAGGGCACGCTCTGCGCCGGAACCGTGGTGGCGCCGCCCGGCTCCACCACCCGGAAGTACAGGCCGTTCAGGGACGGCTGCACGCTGACGGTGCCCGAGACGGTGCCGCTGGTGAAGGCACCGTTCACGTTGGCGTAGATGGTGGTTCCACCGACGTTCACGCCCACGTAGGGCAGGCCTCGCGAGGCCTCGGGATTGCAGGCGTCCGCGCCGATGCCGTTTGTCACGAAGCCGTTCACCTGGCCGGTCACCGACTGGTGCCTGATCAGGCTCTCCTCGTGGAGCACGGTTCCGTCCTGGGCATCCACCACGAACTGCATGTGCATGTAGTTCTCGGGGTCCCAGTTGCCGCCACCCGTGGCCGTGAATTCCACGGCGAGCCGGGCGGGCTGGATGTCATCATCGATGCCGGCCCAGATCACGTAGCGAGGGCTGGAGACGGTCGGAGGCGCGCCAAACCGGTTGAGCGCCTCGCGTCCGTAGATGCCCGGGTTCAGGTTGGCCGGATTCAGGTCAAGGCCAGCCAGCTCCGAGGCGATGTCGCCGACTGGACGCATGGTTCCACCCGCCAGCACCGTGGGGAAGTTGTCCTCGTTCCGAACCAGACCCCAGCCGTACGCACGGAACACCGGCACTCCCATCACGCTCTGCGTGAAGTAGACGCCCGTGAACGCGCACGCGCCGTCGGTGCCATCGATGCTCACCAGCGGGAGCAGGTGGGCACCGTCCTCGAAGGGGCCCACGGGCAGCATGTCCTGAAAGGAGACGCTCCAGAGCCCTGACCACTCGCGGAAGAACCGGCTCACGCTGTCCGAGGGGGAGCTGCCTCGAGAGAAGGTGGTGCCCCAGGCGCGTCGGATGCGATCGGTCACCCCGAACAGCCCGCCCCGCGGGAAGGTGCGCAAGAAGCGTTCCCGGATGTTGTCGGGTTCGACCGGACCCGGATCGGCGGCCAGATCCCGCTGCGGCTGGAGGCCGCCTCGGACCGCCTGGTCCCGGTTCACACCGGCAACGGCCAGACCGGTGGCAAGCGCAAACGAGAACACAACGAGGGCGTGGGGGGCTCGCTTCATGAACGCTATCTTGACCGGATTCCCCCACCCGGCAACCCCCGGTCCGGGAGAAGTCCCGAAAAACGGGGAATTTCGCCCAATGAGCAGGCCCACCCACGAGCCCGAGATCGAGAATCGCAAGGCCCGCCACGATTTCCAGATCGGCGAGACGTTTGAGTGCGGGATGGTGCTGCGGGGCACGGAAATCAAGAGCATTCGTGCCGGCCAGGCCAGCATCGCCGAGGGCTTCGTGATGGCGCGGGCGGAGCCTCCGGGTCTGGAACTGCACGGGGCCCACATTGCCGAGTACCCCCCGGCCGGTCGTGACCGTCAGCACCCGCCCACCCGGGTCCGGCGGCTGCTGGCCCATGCCGCCGAAATCCGCAAGATGGCCCAGGCCATGCAGGCCAAGGGAGCCTCGCTGGTGCCGCTCAAGATCTACTTCAAGAACGGCGTGGCCAAGCTGCTGGTGGGCGTGGCGCAGGGTCGAAAGAAGGGCGACAAGCGGCAGGCCATCCGCGAGCGCGAGACCAATCGTGACATCGAGCGCGAGATGGGCCGCCGCCGCTAGCGGTCAGGGGCTGGGCACGGCGATCGACTGGCCGTGCTCGTGGGCGCGGCGGCCCGCGATGCACTCCACGATCACGCTGGCCACCGCCTCGGGTCGCAGGGCACGCTCGGGGGGAATCACCCGCTCCGGGAAGTTGGTGCGCAGCAGTGGCGTCTCCACCGCACCGGGATTCACGCAGAAGGCGCGAACGCCGATCGACCGGCCCTCGCGGGCCACGCTGCGGGTGAAGGAGTCCAGAGCCGACTTGCTGGCCGCGTAGGCGAAGAACCCCGGAAAGGGATCCATGACCCCGATGGTGCTCACGTTGACCACGCAGCCACTCTTCTGTCGTCGAAAGTGCGGCCAGCATCGCACGATCAGGAACGCGGGCCCGAACGCGTTGATGAAGAAGCACTGTTCCAGGATCTCCTCGCCCGTCTTCTCGATGGGCGCGAGCGGGGCCACGCCCGCGGCGTTCACGAGGTTGTCCACGCGACCGAACCGCTCGATGGCCTGGTCCACCACGCCCGCGGCCTGATCCGCGTCGGCCACGTCGGCGGTCACGAGCATCACGTCACCGGAACCGACCACGCGCACCTCGTCCGAGGCGTCGGCCAGCTTCTGCTCGGTGCGGCCCACCAGCACCACATGGTGCCCCAGCTCGGCCAGCATGCGCGCCGTGGCACGGCCGATGCCGCTGCCGGCGCCCGTGACGATGGAGACGGGAATGTCGCTCATGTCATGCACTCCTTGTCGCGGCGATCAGCCGCCACTCATCAGCCGCATCACGTCGTTGTAGAACGTGACCACGAACAGGCTGCCGATCAGCAGCAGGCCCGCCAACGTGGCGGCGTTCTGAAAGCCCACGCTCGGCGGCCGTCCGCGCAGGGCCTCGTACACCAGGAACAGGAACAGCCCGCCGTCCACGATCGGCAGCGGGAGAAAATTGAGCACGGCCAGGTTCACGCTGATCATGGCCAGGAAGAAGACCAGGTACATGAAGCCGCGATCCGCCACGCGGGTGCCCACGTGCACGATGCCGACCGGCCCTCGCAACTGTTCCACCGGCACGCTGCCGCGCACGAGCCGATCGATGGTGAGCCAGGTCATCACCGCGAGCTTGCCGGTCTCTCGGAAGCCCATGGCCGCCGCGCGAAGGGGATTGCCATGCGCCGACAGCGTGGTCATGACCGGATCGAAGAGTTCCGCCGGCAGGGGGCTGGTCCAGCGCAGGCCGGCCAGTGCCCGGGCGTCCCCGGGCGAGATCGGCATGTCCAGCGTTCTGGTGAACTCAGCCTGCCATGGCCGTACCTGCACCTGCACGGAGCCCGAGGCCGCTCCGGTCTGCAGCCCCCGGATCAGGTCCGCCCATGCGGCACCCGGAGCCAGGGCGATTCCCTGCACCGACTCGATGGTGGCCAGCGGTCCAAGTTCCAGTGCCGCGGCGGGCGTCGGTGTCTCGGCGCCATCCAGCATGACCGCTTCCACGGGACTGGCCAGCATGGGCAGGTCCAGGGCCGGCGCGATCAGCACGTCGAGTCGGCCTGACGCGTCCACCGTGGCCCGGAGTTCCGTGGCCGTGCCCGCGCGCAGCACCTGCATGGTGACGGGACGGCCGGGCATGGCCCGCACCAGGGAACGAAAGCGGGCGGGACCGGGGCCGCGTTCGCCCGCGAAGGCCAGCACCACGTCGCCGGGCCGGAGCACGCCGTCGTTGATCGAGCCCGGTCGCACCCAGTCGATGCGCGTGAGTGGCACCAGGCCCAGCAATCCGCTCTCGGGTTCCCCGCCGCCGACCGGCTGCAGGATCTGCAACGGTGGCAGCGGCTCGATCACGGCCGTGGCCCGCTCGCCCGACGGCCCGCGCCACACCGTGGACACCGGCTTGCCAGGCTCGCACGCCACCTGCAGCGGCGCCAGAGTGTCGGCGGCAACGCCATCCACCAGGGTCAGGCTCCATCCCACGCCCACGCCAGCCTGAGCCAACCCGCTCCGAGCCAATGCAGGAGCCAGGAACGGGTCCACCGCGGGATCGTCCACCAGCAGCCCGTCACGGGCCGGCATGATGCCGATGGATCGCAGTCGTATGGCGGGATCGTCGACCGGTGTCAGCTCGAATGCAAGCGGCTCCGCGACACCAGGGCGATCCACCTGCAGGCGAATCGACGCACCCGGATGGCTCATGGCGGCCGCGATCTGGACGTCGGCGAAGGTCTGGACCGGGGAGCCGTCGATCATGGTGATGCGGTCACCCGGACGAAGCCCGTCTGCGCCGCCATCGAGCGATCGCGCGATGGCGGCCGGTCCCGCCGGCTGCATCGCCCCCACCGTGGGGCTCTCGAAGCGCACACCCACCAGGAAGGCGGCCACGTACAGCAACACGGCCAGCACCAGATTGGCGATCACGCCTGCGCTCACCACCACCATGCGCTTCCACACCGGCACGGCGCCGTAGGCGTCGGCATCACCACCGGAGGACACCGCGTGCAGGTCCTCCTGTCCCTTCATGCGCACGAAGCCGCCCAGCGGCAGCAGGCGCAGCCCGTACTCGGTCTCTCCCACCCCGGCTGCGTGCAGCGTTTCCAGCGGCACGCGCTCGGGAGGCATGCCAAAGCGTTCCTCCACCGCGCCGGCGGTGCTGCCGGCGCGCCAGCCGATGCCACGTCGGAACGCGAGCACCGCCGGGCCCATGCCGATGGCGAAGGCGTCGACACGGATGCGGGCCCATCGTGCTGCCAGAAAGTGACCCAGCTCGTGGACCGCGATCAGCAGTCCAAAGCCGAGAATGATCAGGAGCAGGTTGCGGCCGTCGCCAAGGAGCTGCATGGGGGAGCCTTCCGGAAACGGAAGGCGCAAGTCTAGGTGCGTTGGGGGTGGGCCGCGGTCCGCTGTCGGGCGAAGGCCCGCGCCGCCTGGTCCGCCGTTTGGGCGTCGGAAAGCGTCTGGATCGGCCGATCGGGCAGTTCCAGCATGGCTTCCTCGACGATCCCGGCGATGCGGCCGAACGGGATGGCGCCCTCCAGAAAAGCGTGCACGGCGATCTCGTTGGCGGCGTTCAGCGTGGCGCCGGCGCTGCCGCCGCGCTGGATCACCTGCTGCGCCAGCCGCACGGCCGGGAACCGATCGTGATCCACGGGCTCGAACTGCAGGTTGGAGAGCGCGCGCCAGTCCAGCCGCCTGGCCACCCCCGTGTGGCGATGCGGCCAGGTGAGGGCCATCTGGATGGGCAGCTTCATGTCCGGGGGCGAGAGCTGGGCCATCACGCTGCCGTCACGGAACTCGGCGAAACCGTGCACGATGCTCTGTGGGTGCACGATGGCCTCGATCCGATCGGCTGGCAGCCCGAAGAGCCAGTGAGCCTCGATGATCTCCAGCGCCTTGTTCATGAGCGTGGCGCTGTCGATGGTGATCTTGCGGCCCATGCGCCAGGTCGGGTGATTCAGGGCCTCGTCCACCGTGGCCGCGGCGGTGCGCTGGGCGCTCCAGGTGCGGAAGGGCCCGCCACTGGCCGTGATCACCACGCGATCCACCTCGGACAGGTGTCCGGTGCGGATGCACTGGGCCAGGGCGCTGTGCTCGGAGTCGATGGGAAAGAGCTGCACGCCCTGACGGGCGGCGGCCTGCATCACCAGCGACCCCGCTGCCACCAGGGTCTCCTTGTTGGCCAGAGCCACGTGGCAACCCCGATCGATCGCCTCGAGTGCGCTGGCCAGGCCGGCAAAGCCCACCATGGCGGCCACCACCAGGTCGCCGGGACGCGCCACGTCACGGATCAGTTGCAGCGCCGCATCCGGACCGGTGCGAAGACGAGCACCCGGAGGCGGCGTGGGCGAGCCGTTCGCCAGGGCCAGTTCGCGCACGCCCAGTGTCCGGGCCTGCTCCGCCAGGAGATCGGCGTTGGAGCCCGCGGCGAGTCCAGCCACCTCGAAGTCGACGCCCTGGGCCCGAAGGTGCTGAAGCACCTCGACGGTGCTGGCACCGATCGAACCGGTGCTGCCGAGCAGGATCAGCCGTTGCGCGGCCCGATGCATCAACCGTCCTTCTTCAAGGCATCGCGGGCCGCGCCGGGATTGAGCCGACGCAAGGCGGCACCGTAGAGCGATCGGAAGACTCCCTTGGGCTTGGCCGCGTCGCCGTCCGCCGATTCGCCGGTGGCTGGCGCGGCGGGGGCGGAGCCGCCACCTTCGTGGCCGGAACCGGGGGCATCGGTGCCGGATCGGCGACTGCCGCGTCGACGGCCATCGCGCCCGCCGTCGCCGAGTTCGCTGGAGCCGGCCCGATCACTCGAAACGCCCTGGGCCTCGGGACCGCCGTCCGGGCTTGCGGCCTCGGCACCGCTCTCTCGGCGGCGACCGCGTCCACCACGGCGGCGTCGACGTCGCTTGCGATCGCCGGTCCCGCCTTCGCCGCCGGTCGATTCGCCCTTCGCAGCGTCTTCAACGTCGGCGGACGTGGCCTCGGCACCCTCGGCATGGTCCTGCGGGGAGGCGTCGCCCTCACCAGCCGTCGCGGTGGTGCGAGCCTTGTCGGTCCGGGGTTGGCCGTCGCGGTTTCGGCCGCGTCGCCGCCGTCGCTTGCGGCCGCGTCGCTCGCCATCGCCAGTTGTCGAGTCTTCGCCAGCCTCCTGGCCGGCATCGTCGCCGATCTGCTCCGCACCGGCCGCAGCCTTGGCCTCCGCCTCGCGTGCCTTGCGCTCGGCTCGCTCGCGGGACTCCTTGGCACGCAGCTGGTCAAGCACGCTGGGCTCGTCGTCCGCCACCTCGGGCAGGTCGTCGAAGGCGCCGCTGAGCAGCATGGCGGTGGCGTCCGCGGGCTGTGCCTTGCGACGGCGTCGACGTCGACGAGGCCGTGACTCGACCGGCTCCTCGCCGTCGCCGCGTGGTTCCGCCGGCTCCTCCGGCGGCTCCACCGGAAGTTCGGCCAGGCGGGGCAGTGGGGGCGACGGCAGCCGCTCGATCTCCACGTCGGCACCCCGGTCGTCGTAGGCGTACAGGTCCACGCGGTCGGCGGCGATGGCCTCGCTGATGCGCACGTCGATCCGCTTGCCACTGTCGCGCTCGATCTCGATCAGCTGGTCCCGGCGGCTGGACAGCAGCACGCTGGCCACGCGCACGCTGCAGACCATCTCCACGCGGTGAATGCGGTCGCTGCCGAAGAGCGTGAGCACGCGGCGCAGGGCCTCGGCGGCCGTGCTGTCGGGCATGCGCACCTCGCCGCTGCCGGTGCAGTGCGGGCACTCGCTGAAGTGAGCCTTGCGCACGCTCGGACGCATGCGCTGGCGGGTGAGTTCCACCAGGCCAAACTCGCTGATCGGACCCACCGTGGACTTGGCGCGGTCCTTCTTCAGGTTCTGGCGGAACCGCTGCTCGATCTCGCGTCGATGGCGCGGGCTGCGCATGTCGATCAGGTCGCAGACCACCAGGCCGCCCATGTCGCGCAGCCGCAGCTGGCGGCAGATCTCGTCCACCGCCTCCTTGTTGGTCTCGAAGGCGTTGGTCTCGCTGTCGCGGGCGCTGCGGCTCTTGCCGCTGTTCACGTCGATGGCGACCAGGGCCTCGGTCTGGTCGAAGACCAGGGCACCGCCCGAGGGCAGCGGCACCTGGCGCTGATAGATGTCGCTGATCTGCCGTTCCAGGTCGAAGGCGTTGAAGACGGGTGCGGGCCGGTCGTAGAAGCGCACCTCGGGTGCGTCCTTGGGGAACACCACGTCGAGGAACGCCGTCACGCGCGACCAGGCGTGCTCGCTGTCCACCACGATGTCGCTGATGGTCTCGTCCACCATCTCGCGCACCGTGCGGATGAGCACGTCGCTCTCGGTGTACAGCTCGGCTGGCGCGCCCACGCCGTCGATCCGCTTCTTCATGGCGTCCCACAGACGCAGCAGGTAGGCGGCGTCGCGCTGCAGTTCGGTGCGGCTCCGGTCGAAGCCCGCGGTTCGAAGGATGAAGCCGAAGCCCTCGGGCAGCTCGAGCGAGTCCAGGATGCGCCGCATCTCGCGGCGCTGGTGCTCGTCGTCGACCTTGCGGCTCACGCCCACGCGGTCCATGTCAGGCATCATCACCAGCAGGCGGCCCGGGATGCTCAGGTAGCTGGTGACGGTGGGACCCTTGGTTCCGATGCCCTGCTTGATCACCTGCACCAGCACTTCCTGGCCCTTCTTCAGGCACTCCTGGATGGGCGGGCGCTCGCGGCGGGGGATCTTGTGGCCCACGCGCTCGGCCTTGTCACCGCCCGGGAAGTACTTGGGGTGCACGTCGCTGATGTGCAGGAAGCCGTTCTGACCCTCGCCAAAGTCCACGAAGGCGGCCTGGATGGCGGCCTCCACGTTCGTGACGCGGCCCTTGTAGATGTTGCCCACGTTCGTGGCGGCCCCGGCTCGTTCCGCGAAGTAGCTCTCCAGCCGGCGGCCGCGGGCGAACGCGATGCGGCACTCGTCGCCCGGGGCGTCGTTCACGATCATCACCGTGTCGCGCGCCCGCTTCTCCACCTTGGTCGGGGCGGTCTGTCCATCGACGCCGGCCTCGGTCACGGCTTCGGTCTCGTCCTCGGAGGTCGCGGCCTCCTCCAGGAACTCGCTCACGCCCTCGTCGGCATCCTCGGGCGCGTCCACCGCTTCGAGCGGCTCGTCGGCCACCGGAGGTGGTGGTGGGTCCTCGGCGGGCGTCCAGATCTGCCCAGCGGGGAGTTCATCGGCATGCTCATCCGCGTGCTCGTGGGTCGGCACCTCGGTGGGCGTGGCCGGGTCGGCCACGGCCTCCGCGTGCTCGGGGTGCGTGTGGTCCTTGTCGTTGGGTTGGTTCTCAGCCACAGATGCTTCCTGCCGCCTTTGGGCGGCACGCTGTGGCGGAACGAGGATCAGCGATGGCGCGACGTGACAACCCGCCGATGGCACGGCGCCGCAGGGGCCCCGGGCTGGCTGAAGTTGGAATGCACTCGCGTCATTTCGCAGTCGTTCCGCCGTGGCTTCGCGGGTGGTGGGCCGCGCCTCACCGGTTCAGCCGGGGGCGGCCTCCGCACACCTGCGGAGCCGAGTTTCGATTCCCGCGTGGCTCAGGCCGCAGCCCAGCCTCCGAAATTCGCGGGGTCCAGTTTTCGCAACTCGTCGCGCAGGGCCGTGTGGATCTGCCGCTCCGAGTCGAACGATCCCACCCGTCGGGCGAGCCGTTCGCAAAGTCCGATGTCCACGCTTCGCACCACCCGCTTCACCACGGGGATCTGTGCCGGGACCATGGAGAGTGTACGCAAACCCATGCCCAGCAGCAACATCGTGAAAACCGGGTCGCCGGCGATCTCGCCGCACAGGCTGGTCTCGATTCCCGCGTGGCGCCCGGCCCGGATTACGTTCTTGACCAGTTGCAGCACGGCGGGGCTGCCCGCCGTGTAGAGGCTGGCCACGCGCTCGTTGCCGCGGTCCACGGCCAGGGTGTACTGGACCAGATCGTTGGTGCCGATCGAGAAGAAGTCGGCCTCGGTGGCGAAGGTTCGGGCCATCAGCGCGGCACTGGGCACCTCGATCATGATGCCCACGCGCGGACGCCGGTCGTGGGCCACGCCCTCCTCCTCGAGTTCCTCCATCACATCTCGCAGGATCAGACGCGCCTGCCGCAGCTCCATCATGGTGCTCACCAGCGGGAACATGATCCGCATGGGCCCGTGTGCGCTGGCGCGGAGGATTGCCCGCAACTGCGTCTTGAACATCGGCTGGTTCTGCAGGCTGTAGCGGATGCTGCGCAGCCCCAGGAAGGGATTGCGCTCAGGCTCGTGCAGCATGGCCTGAGTCCACTTGTCCGCCCCCAGGTCCAGCGTGCGGATGGTGCAGGGGCGCCCGTCGAGCAGCTCAAGCGTGCGGCGGTAGGCCTGGTACTGCGCCGCCTCGTCGGGCGGCTCGGCGCTGGTGAGAAAGAGGAACTCGGTCCGGTAGAGGCCCACGCCGTCGCCACCATTGCGAAGCACCGCGGTGACCTCGTCCGGGAACTCGATGTTGCCCAGCAGCTGGATGCGGGTGCCGTCCTGCGTGACCGCCTCGAGCGAGGCGTTCTCGGCGAGCGAACTGCGTCGTTGGCGAGCCACCTCGGCCCGTTGCAGGTAGTCGTCACGCACCGCCGCGTCGGGACGAACGATCATCACGCCCTGGTCGCCGTCCACGATGACCTCGTCGCCGTCCTGGACCTGCTCCGCGGCCCGCTGGCAGCCCACCACCGCGGGCAGTCCCATGGCGCGGAACACGATCGAGACGTGGCCGGTCAGGCCGCCCGACTCGGTCACGAAGGCGAGGGCCTTGCCCTGACCCACGGCCGCCGCCTGGCTGGGCGTGAGTTCGTGGGCGATGATCACCGCCGGCTCGCTCAGCCGTGCAAGGCGAGCCTCCTCCTCGCCCATCAGCTTGCCGAGCACGCGACGCTGCAGGTCGATCAGGTCGTCCACCTTCTGCTCGAACACGTCGCTCTCGAACTTCCGGAACTGCTCGATCAGATTCTCGAAGCGATCGGCCACCGCGGCCTCGGCGTTCAGCCGTTCGCCGGCGATCGTGGCCAGGATCGGCTCGATGAGCGTGCGATCCTGAAGCATCCCCTCGTGAAAGAAGAAGATCTTGGCGGTCTCGGCCCCCAACTGCACCTCGGTCCGTCGCCGAAGGTCAGCCAGGTCGGTGATGGCGGCCGCCACGGCGTCGCGGAACCGGTGCTGCTCGGCCTCGATCTCGCCCGCAGCAATGGTGCGGCGGGGAACATGGGTCTCCGCGGCGCCCAGCAGCAGGGCTCGGCCCATGACGATGCCGGGGCTGACGGCAATGCCTCGAATGGTGTCCATCCAGTCGGTTCCTTCTGCAAGGCGCCATGGGGCGGGCGGGGGAGATCCCTCGGGATCCCGGTCCGGTCCGGCGAGGCGGTGCGAGCAGCGGATCCTACTGAACCCCAAGGTCCGCCGCCTGCTGAGGTTCGGATCCGCGCCGGGTTTCGGCGTCCCGGCCGTGATCCCGCAGGGTTTGAGACCTTGGACGAATCCGCCTTGCCCGAGGACGGACGGGGGCGTAGTCTCTATCCGTCAATCCGGATGGACGGATGAAAGGCTCCGTCGGCCCTTCGCGCCATCCCCAATCCGAATTCCCTGGAGAGCACTGTGCCAGCCACTGCCACCCCGACATCGAGCAAGACCAACCCGTTCCTCACGAACGCCGCGCTGAACCTGACCGAGTTCCCGCGTTTCAAGGTGAAGGACCTGTCCCACGAGACCGTGCGCTTTGGCCGCAAGGAGATCGAGCTGGCCGAGGTGGAGATGCCCGGCCTGATGGCGCTGCGTGCGGAGTACAAGGGCAAGTTCCCGCTCAAGGGCGCCCGCATCATCGGCAGCCTGCACATGACCATCCAGACCGCCGTGCTCATCGAGACGCTGGTGGACCTGGGTGCCGAGGTTCGGTGGTGCAGTTGCAACATCTTCAGCACGCAGGACCACGCCGCAGCGGCCGTGGCCGTGGGCCCCACGGGCACGCCGGAGAACCCCAAGGGTGTTCCGGTGTTCGCATGGAAGGGTGAGACGCTTGATGAGTACTGGTGGTGCACGTGGCAGGCGCTGCACTTCAGCGACGGCAAGGGTCCGAACTTGATCCTGGATGATGGTGGTGACGCCACGCTGCTGGTGCACAAGGGCCTGGCGTTCGAGAAGCAGGGCAGCGTGCCCACGCCGACCGGCGAGGACAGCGAGGAGTACCAGGTGATCCTGAACCTGCTCTGTGCGCTGCAGCAGAAGCACTCGGGCTACTGGACGAGGACCGTGCCGAACATCCAGGGCGTGACCGAGGAGACCACGACCGGCGTGCATCGCCTCTACCAGATGCAGGAGCTCGGACAGCTGCTGTTCCCGGCGATCAACGTGAACGATGCCGTGACCAAGAGCAAGTTCGACAACCTCTATGGCTGCCGCCACTCGCTGGTGGACGGCATCATGCGGGCAACCGACGTGATGCTGGCCGGCAAGGTGGCCGTGGTGTTCGGCTACGGTGACGTGGGCAAGGGCAGCTGCCAGAGCCTGCGAGGTCAGGGCTGCCGGGTGAAGGTCACCGAGATCGACCCGATCTGCGCGCTGCAGGCGTGCATGGAGGGCTACGAGGTGGTCACCCTTGAGGACGTGATCGGCACCGCCGACATCTTCATCACCGCCACCGGCAACAAGGACATCATCCGCGCCGAGGACATGCTGAAGATGAAGCACAACGCCATCGTGGGCAACATCGGCCACTTCGACAACGAGATCGACATGGCCGGCCTGAAGAAGGTGCCCGGCGTGAAGTGCGTGAACATCAAGCCGCAGGTCGACGAGTGGAAGCTGCCCAATGGCAAGAGCATCATCATGCTGGCGGAAGGCCGGCTGCTGAACCTGGGCTGTGCCACCGGCCACCCCAGCTTCGTGATGAGCAGCAGTTTCACCAACCAGGTGATGGCGCAGCTGGAGATCTTCACCAACGGCAAGAAGTACGACCGGAAGGTCTACACCCTGCCCAAGCACCTCGATGAGCGGGTGGCCCGTCTGCACCTGAAGCAGCTTGGCGCCAGGCTCACCGAGTTGCGGAAGGACCAGGCCGAGTACATCGGCGTGCCGGTGCAGGGCCCCTACAAGCCCGACCACTACCGCTATTGATGCGGGGGCCGGCGAAGGCCGGTGGGAAGGCGCGAAACGAACAGGGCCCGCGGAGCGATCCGCGGGCCCTTTGCACCTTGACCTTCAGGCCATCTCCACCAGCATGCTCACCGCGTTGCCGCCGCCCAGACAGAGCGAGCAGACGCCGCGCCGGCCGCCCGTGCGCCGGAGCTGGTGCAGCAGCGTGACCAGCACGCGGGCGCCACTGGCGCCGATGGGGTGGCCCAGCGCGATGCCGCCACCTCCCACGTTCAGCCGATCCTCTGGAATGCCGAGCGGCTTGATGTCGGCCAGCACCTGCGCGGCGAAGGCCTCGTTGATCTCGAACAGGTCGATGTCCTGCACGGTCTGGCCCGTCTTGTTCAGCAGCCGCTCGATCGAGAGAGCGGGCGCGAAGAAGAGGTCCTTCGGCGCCGTGCCCGCCGTGTCCTGGGCCACAACGCGCGCCAGCGGCTTCAGGCCCAGTTCCTTCGCCTTCGAGTCGCTCATCACGATCACCGCCGCGGCACCGTCACTGATCTGGCTGGCGTTGCCCGCGGTCACGGTGCCGTCCTTGCCGAAGGCAGGCTTCAGCCTGGCCAGCCCGTCGGCGGTGGAATCGGCGCGGATGCCTTCGTCGGCCTCGCAACCCGCCTTCTGGCCGATCTTCTCGGCCGGAAGCGGCACGATCTCGGCCTTGAACCAGCCTTCCTTCGTGGCGTGAGCGGCCCGCTGATGACTCTGGGCGCTGAAGCGGTCCTGTTCCGCTCGGCTGATGCCGGCCTTCTGGGCGGTGTAGTCGGCGGCGCAGCCCATGGCCCACTTCTCGAAGGCGCAACTCAGGCCGTCGTGCGCCATGTGGTCCTGCATCGTGGCATCCCCGTAGCGCACGCCGCCGCGCAGGTGCATGTAGTGCGGGGCCAGGTCCATGTTCTCCATGCCGCCGGCCACGGCTGCGTGCAGTTCGCCCGCCCGGATGGCGGTGCACGCCTGCATGACCGCCTGCAGGCCCGAACCGCACACCTTGTTCACGGTGACGGCGCTGAGCGTGTCCGGAAGCCCCGCCAGCAGGCCGGCCTGGCGAGCGGGGTTCTGGCCCACACCCGCCTGCAGCACGTTGCCCATGATGCACTCCTCGATGGCGGCCTTGGCAGCGGGGGCATCGACCAGCAAGGCCTCGATCACGAACGCGCCCAGCTGCGGTGCGGGCACCTTGGCGAGCGAGCCTCCGAACTTTCCCACGGCGGTGCGGCGGGCGGCGACGATGACGGGCTGCGACATGGGTTGCTCCTTCAGGAAGACGGGAGTTCGGATGGTAGCCTCGCACGCACGCGCATGAGCCCGTCGAACGCTCCATCCGGCCGCGAACCCAACGCATCCCACCGACCCCGCGGCGACGTGGTCACCGACAACCTGACCAGCCTGCAGACATTCATCCTGGAGGAGGAGTCACGCTTTCCGCAGGCCAGCGGCGAGTTCACGTGGATCGTGAGCGCCATCTCGCTGGCCGCCAAGATGATCGCGTTCAAGGTGCGGCACGTGCGCCTGCAGGGAGGCGTGGGCAAGGAGGGCGAGCTCAACCCGCAGGGCGAGGAGCAGATCCGCATGGACGTGATCGCCAACGAGGTGATCATGCGCGTGCTGGGCAGCCGCAGCTCGATCGCGGTGCTCGGCAGCGAGGAGGACGAGCAGCCGACCATCCTGCGATCGGGCCGTGACGGCGGCAAGTACTGCGTGCTCTTCGACCCGCTCGACGGCAGCAGCAACCTGGACACGGCGGTGGGCGTGGGCACCATCTTCACCATCCTGCGCAACGACCCGAACACGCCCGACGCGGTCCGCACCGTGTGCCAGCCGGGTCGGCAGCAGGTGGCAGCGGGCTACGTGCTCTACGGCAGCAGCACGGTGTTCGTGATCACCACCGGACATGGCGTGCACATGTTCGAGCTGGACATGAGCGTGGGCAGCTTCCTGCTGGTGCAGCGTGACCTGCGGATGCCCAGGTCCAACAAGGTCTACTCGGTCAACGAGGCCTACGTCGAGGGCTTTCCCGAGGGCTACCAGCGCTACCTGAAGTGGGCCCACGAGCAGGGCTACAGCAGCCGCTACATCGGGAGCATGGTGGCGGACATCCACCGCACGCTGGTGAACGGGGGCGTATTCCTGTATCCGCCCACCCGGAAGCACCCGGGCGGCAAGCTGCGCCTGCTGTACGAGGCGAATCCGATGAGCCTTCTGGTGGAGCAGGCGGGTGGGACCAGCACCGACGGCCACGGCCGCACGCTGGACGTGGAGCCACGCGAGTTGCATGCCCGCACGCCGCTGGTCATGGGCAGCGGCGACGAGGTGGCCCACGTCATGCGCCACCTGCGCGACTGATGCGCCGGCTCATTCGAACGCGCCGCGATCCTTGATCCTGAAGTCGTGGATGGCGGCCAACTTCCGGCGGCTCATGCCGCCCACCCCCATCAGGCTGCGGATCACCGGCTTGGGCTTGTCCATGGCCAGCTTGCCCAGCATCGAGAACTTGGCGTCCAGGATGCCGCGCAGGTCGGCGGTCGTGTTGCGCGCATGGCCCGCGGGGAACATGACCATGCCACTGTCGAAGGTCGCGCCGCCCTCCATCTCCACCTTGAGGCTGGTGGGAATGCCCTCGGGATAGCGGCGGTCGTATTCCGCGCCGCCGTGCTGGAAATCCATCCTGGCCATCAGGGCCCGGGTCCTCGGGTTGGCGATGGCGTCCGGGTCGTAGTCGTATGGCCCGAGCATGAGGGTCTTCCATGCCTCGTCGTTGCCGCCAGCCAGGGCCTCGGTGCCCTTCTTGGCCATGCGCTCCGCCGCCTTCCGCAGCAGCGTGCCCACGATGTAGACCATGCTGTGATCGGCGCTCTGGCGGGTCTTGGGGTCGCGCTTGGCCGGATCACCGATGATGCCGAACGCGGGTTCGTAGGCGGTGATCAGGATGCGACGGATGGCCTCCGGCTTGCCGGCGATCTCCGGATGCCGCTGCACCAGGTCGATCATGCCCTGCAAGGCGCCGGCGCTCTGGTGCTCGTACAGCCCCAGCTTGAAGTGCATGCCCATCACCGTGAAGTCGTCGCCTGCCATGCTCAGGTGCAGGTCGAAGGGACTGTCGCCGTCGGTCTTCACGAACTGGCGGAACATGCTCTCGGGGTTTCGGAAGATGTCCCGTGGCCCCAGGAAGCCCCGCATGGAACGCTGCATGCACAGGATGGCGAACTCGGTGCTGATGGCGGCGCTGGCCCCCTTGCTGTCGCTGAGCTGCTTGCCTGCACGGATGGCGCGCCAAGGGATGGCGTGCGCCACGAACATGCCGATCGCGCTCTCGATCTCGTCGGCGCCGGCGCCCAGCATGGCGCCGTAGACCGCCGCACTGGCGATCGCCCCATGCACCACGTGGTCGATCTTGTACGTCTTGAGCGAGAAGACCTCGGCCAGGCGGCCGCGGATCTCGTCCAGACACACCATGCCACGAAGGGCGTAGGCCCCGTCCTCGCCCGCGAGCTGGGCGGCCGCCACCGGAACGGCGTAGAAATCGTTGTGGCCGAACTCGCCGGCGGTGTGGCCCATCTCGGGGCGGTAGCCGAAGTTGGTGCCGTTGCTGTCCCATTCGCGCACCGCAGCGCCATTGGCCGCGATGGCCTTCTCGGGAGCCACCGCCTTGCGGCTGCCGAGCACGGTCACGCCCTTGCGTGCGGGGTAACGCAGGGCCTCGTCCCGCAGCAGCGTGGGCGCGTTGGTCCGCAGGGCCAGGGCGCTGGCGCCGCACAGCACGGCGTCGGTGAAGAAGAGTGTGGTGCGATCGAGCACCGCCTCGCCCGGGTCGCCGGCGCGCATGAAGTCGATGGCGTACTGGCCGATGCCCAGGGCCTGGTTCGAGTCGCGAGGCAGGATGCGGGTGGCGGGGGGCTGGCTCATGGATTCCTCCGTTTGGAGGAGCCAATCTAGCAGCCCACGGGTGGAGGACCGCCGTGTTCAGCGGGCAAGAAGGTGGTCGAGCAGTTCCACCACACCCTTGCCCTGCGTGGCGATGGTCTCGAGGATCGGCCGACCACCAGCGATGTCCAGCAGTTCACGCACCAGCTTGGCCTCGCCCGCGTGGTCGGCCTTGTTGGCCACGAACACGTCCGCGATCTCCAGGATGCCCGCCTTGTCCATCTGCACGCTGTCGCCCATGCCCGGCACCACCACCACGGCGGTACGGTCCACATGGTTGCGGATGGCGACGTCGTTCTGGCCTGCGCCAACCGTCTCCACGATCACGTCGTCGAAGCCCGCCTCGCCCAGCAGGCCCAGGATGTCGGGCAGGCTGGCATAGTCCTCGCCCACGATGGCGAGCGAGCGGTAGAAGACGTTCTCGTCGACCGCGTTGAAGTCCACGCGGAGCCGGTCGCCCAGCAGGGCGCCACCGGTGATGGGACTCATGGGATCGAACGCGATCACGGCAAGCCGCTGCCCGCGACGCACCGCCTCGCCGGCCATGCTGGCCACCAGGGTGCTCTTGCCGGCGCCCGGGGCGCCGGTGATCCCCACCACCCGCCTGGGTCGTCGTTCCGGCGCCTTTCCGGTGGGCCTTGCATGGACCATGGAGATTCGGCGGGCCAGGGTGGCCGCAGTCGCCCCGCCTTGCAGCGGCGCATGCGGCCTCACCGCCTCCCGAACGCTCTCCACGATGGTCTCAAGGCCGGCACCAGTGTGGTAGACGCGCCGCACGCCGGCATCGAGCAGCGGCTGGACGTCCTCCTGGGGGATGATGCCCCCCACGTTCACCACCATGTCCGGGCGTCCCACCCTGCGGCACTCCTCGAGCAGCCGTGGCACCAGCACCAGGTGGCTGTTGCTCATCATGCTGCAGGCGATGCAATCGGCATCCTCATCGCGGGCGCCGATGGCCAGGCTCCTGGGGGTCTGCCACAGGCCGCTGTAGATCACGTGAATGCCGCTGTCGCGCATCAGTCGCGCGATCAGCTTCACCCCCCGATCGTGGCCGTCCAGTCCCATCTTGCCCAGCAGCACGCGCGGTCGGTGCGGAAGGTCGCCGCAGCGATCACGCTTCTCGATGGGGGTGGTGGGTTCGGTGGTGCCCTGCATGGTGCGGCTCCGGGCCCGGCACCTTACACGGCCGGCGGCGTGTCGGCGGCGACGGGAGCGGGCGTGGCCCCGGCATCGATCCGCTTGGCCTCGGGGGTCCAGGTCTCGGGATGAAACCTGTGGGCCAGCCGCCCGATGATCAGGTGCATGTTCCTGTGGTCATGGTCATCCAGCAGCACCTTTCGACCATCCGACAGGACCGCCTTGGCAGTCCAGGTGCTGCGGCGATCACCGGTGGTGCTGCACCATCGGCTCATGTCGATGTCCACGATCTGCTCGGGTGGGAAGGTGCCGTGGGGCGTGTGCAACGTCCCGTCGTCGTCCATGCGGTAGGGCCTGCGAAGGGTTCGAATCACCGGCCAGACGAACATGGGCACGCCGAGCACGCCGCATCCCACGATGTAGAGCCAGAGCTGGACCGGTCGGTCATAGGCGGCGGGCTTGGCAGGCACGGCGCTGCCGTATCGCTCCTTGATGTCATCCAGCACCACCGTGGCCTGCTCCACCTGGGCCACCTCCTCGGAGGACAGCGGCCGGGATTCGGCCACCGTGGTCAGGTCGGCCACCACCTTCTTGGCGTCCTCGTAGGCCCCGGAATCTCGCTCCAGCGTGGGAATCTTGACGCTGTAGTCGTACCAGCCCCAGAGTGCGAAGACCAGGCATAGGCCCGCGAATCCAAGATTGCGCCACATGGTGAAGGGCTGGATCGACGTGACGATCGGCATGAGCACGAGGAGTGTATCGGCCCCAAGGTCACTTCATGCAAACACCCCCGCCTTGTGGGCGGGGGTGTTTGTGTGAATCGCGATGGGGGTCCAGCCCCGAGGGGGGCCACCTCGACTGGTCCGGCTTCCGTTCCGGACCATGCGGCCTCCGGTGTTGGCCGCGGTCGAAGGGTCGGGACAAGCGGTCTCCGTGCTCGTCCGACCAGTGCAAGGAGGGTCCATCCACTCGCCGACCTTGGTCCCTGCAGGGACTGTCCCCCATCGCGTGCGTGCGCCCGGCGGCCGTCGGAGCAGTGACGTGTCCGCCGGGCGTGATCCGGGATGACTCAGCTGCAGCCCATGCTGTTGCCGCAGTTGAGGCAGCGGTAGCAGGTGCCGTTGCGCACCGTGATCGAGCCGCAGGAGTCACAGGCCGGCGCGTCACCCATGAGCGCCGCGTTGGACTGATCGAGCACGCTCACGTGCCGTTCGATCACCACGGCGGTGGTCACATCGACCTCCACAACCCCAGCCGAAGCTGCGGTCATCGGCACGACCGGGGCGGGATGCGCGGCGGCGTCCGACAGGATCGCGGCGATCCTCTCCGTGCCGGCTCCGGGGTCCGCATCGAGACCCGATCCGTCCGTGCCGTCCTGCGGCATCCTGCCGCCGTTGGACGTGCTGACGCCTTCCATGCGTTGCTGCCATCCACTGGTCTCCTTGACGCCACGATCCGTCCTGGCCGAGACCGGCTCCGCCGGCTCGGATGCGGCGACGGACGTCGGCCGCCGCGGTGCGTTCTGGTCTCGATACCCGGCGATGAACTGCATGCCCATCCACCGGAAGATGTAGTCCACCAGGCTCTTGGCGAACGGGATGTCCGCATTGGTGGTCATACCCATGGGCTCGAATCGCTGGTGGGCGAACTTGGTCACCAGGCTCTCCACCGGCACGCCGTACTGCAGGGCCACGCTGATGGCGGTGCCTAGGGAGTCCATCAGGCCGCCGATGGTGCTGCCTTCCTTGGCCATGGTGATGAACAACTCGCCAGGGCGACCATCCTCGTACAGGCCCACGATCAGGTAGCCCTCATGTCCAGCCACATTGAACTTGTGCGTGATGCTGCCGCGGGTCTCCGGGAGCCGTCGACGCATCGGGCGCTCGATCACCCTTTCCACCACACGCTCCACGATCCGCTGCACCGCTTCGGAACCATCAGCGAGCACCTCGGCAGCCAGGCGGGATGCGGACGATGTCGTCGACGTCGATGTCGCAGGCTCCGCTTCCGCAACTGTCTCGGCCGGGCTGCACGCCACCGAAGCCTCGAACTCCCCCACGGGGGCGGACTCCTCCAGGCCTTCGGTGTCCTCGTCTTCGCGTTCCACATCGGTCTTGGTGGAGAGCGGCTGGCTCAACTTGCTGCCGTCGCGGTAAAGCGCATTGGCCTTCAGGCCCAGTTCCCAGCTGAGCCGGTAGGCGGCCCCAATCTCCTCGACCGAGGCCTCGGCAGGCATGTTGATGGTCTTGGAGATGGCCCCTGAGATGAAGGGCTGGGCTGCGGCCATCATGAGGATGTGGCCGTTGGGTCGGATGAAGCGGGTTCCGGTGGGGCCGCACTTGTTGGCGCAGTCGAACACGGGCAGGTGCTCCGCCTTCAGGTGTGGTGCCCCTTCCACGGTCTGCGTGCCGCAGATCTGGCGGTTGAGGGCCGCCACCTGCCTGCGGGTCAGGCCCAGCAGCTTCAGTCCGTCGAAACGCATGTCGTTGCGTGCAGCCTGCGGATCCACGCCGGCGGCATGCATGACCGCCTCGGGCATGCTCCAGGCGCTGAAGGCGAAGCCCAGCTCGAACACCGTGGGCAACTGGTTCTCCAGTGCCACCAGGTCCTGGCCCGAGTAACCCTTGGAGGTCAGGTACTGCCGCAGCGTCGGACCGCCGGCAGGCATGCGCCCCTGCGGATCGGGCATGGGCGTGTCCAGGCTCAGCGAGCCCATCACGTGGGTCACGATGGCGTCGATCTGGGCCACCGTGTAGCCCAGCGCCTTGAGCGCCGGCCGAAGGCTCTGGTTGGCGATCTTGAAGTAGCCACCGCCGGCCAGCTTCTTGAACTTGGTCAGCGCGAAGTCAGGCTCCACGCCCGTGGTGTCGCAGTCCATCAGGAGGCCGATGGTGCCGGTGGGCGCGATCACCGTGACCTGGGCGTTGCGGAACCCGAACTTGGTGCCGAACAGCAGCGCGTCATCCCATGCGGCCAGCGACCGGGCCAGCACATCGCCGGCGTTGTGCAGCGGCACCTTGCCCTCGCGGAACAGGTCATGGTCGATGGGCACCGGACGGATGTCCAGCGACTCCCACTCATCGCCGCTGCGGGAGACGCCGTAGGCGGCCCGGCGGTGGTTGCGGATCACACGCAGCATGTCGTCACGGTTCTCGGCGAACCCCTCAAAGGGGCCATGTTCGGCGGCCAGCAGGGCGCTGGCGGCGTAGCTGCGACCGGTCAGGATGGCGGTCAACGCGCCGCAGAGGGCGCGGGCCTGGTCGCTGTCGTAGGGAATCCCCGCCTGCATGAGCAGGGCGCCCAGGTTGGCGTAGCCCAGGCCCAGCGTGCGGTACTTCCAGCTCAACTCGGCGATCTCTCGCGAGGGGAAGGACGCCATGAGCACGCTGATCTCCAGCACCACGGTCCAGAGGCTGATCGCGTGCTCGTAGGCATCCAGGTCGAAGGTGCGCGTCTGCGGGTCGTAGAGCTTGAGCAGGTTGATGCTGGCCAGGTTGCACGCCGTGTTGTCCAGGAACATGTACTCGCTGCACGGGTTGCTGGCGTTGATGCGGCCCCCGTGCGGGCAGGTGTGCCATGCGTTGATGGTGCTGTCGTACTGGACGCCCGGGTCGGCGCAACGCCACGCGGCGAAGTTGATCTGCTTCCACAGATCGCGAGCCTTGAGCGACTTGGCGACCTTGCCGTCGGTACGTCGAACCAGGTCCCAGCCACCGTCCTCCTCGACCGCCTGCATGAAGGCGTCGCTGAGTCGCACGGAGTTGTTGCTGTTCTGGCCGCTGACGGTGTAGTAGCTCTCGCCGTTGAAGTCGAAGTCCAGCCGCAGACCCAGCCGCTCGGCGGTCTCCTTCTGCTCCGGGGTGAAGTGCCGGGCACCCTCCACAAGCGCGGCCACCTTGAGCTCCTCGCGGACCTTCCAGTTCACGAAGGCCTCGATATCCGGGTGATCCACGTCCAGACAGACCATCTTTGCGGCACGGCGGGTGGTTCCGCCGCTCTTGATGGCGCCCGCGGCGCGGTCACCGATCTTGAGAAAGCTCATCAGGCCGCTGGACTTGCCGCCGCCCGAGAGGGGCTCGTTCTCGCCGCGAAGCTGGCTGAAGTTGGTGCCCGTGCCCGATCCGTACTTGAACAGCCGGGCCTCGCGCGTCCAGAGATCCATGATGCCGCCCTCGCCCACCAGGTCATCGCGGACCGCCTGGATGAAGCAGGCGTGCGGTTGCGGATGGGTGTAGGCATCGGAGGCCAGCGAGCAGGCGCCTGTGGTGTGGTCCGTGATCCAGTGACCCTGGGCAGGTCCACTGATGCCGTAGGCGAAGTTCAGGCCCGTGTTGAACCACTGCGGACTGTTGGGCGCCGCCACCTGGTTGATGAGCATCCATGCGATCTCGTCGTAGAAGGCCTGGGCGTCCTTGGCGCTGGCGAAGTAGCCGAACTTCTCGCCCCAGTGGCGCCAGCAGCCCGCAAGCCGGTGCACCACCTGCCGCACGGAGCGTTCCGGGCCGGTGATTGGCTTGCCCGCGGCATCAACCTTGGGGGTGCCGTCGGTCTGGAACTGGGGTACGCCGGCCTTGCGGAAGTACTTGCTCACCACGATGTCGGTGGCGAGCTGGCTCCAGGAGGCTGGCACCTCCGCGTCGTTCATCTCGAAGACGGTGCTTCCGTCGCTGTTGGAGATGCGACTGGAGCGGGTGCTCCACTCGACCGAGGCGTACACATCCTTGTTGGGTTCGGTGAATCGTCGCTGGATTCGCATGGCTCGTTCCGCTGTGCGTGTGCGAGAGAGGGAAAACACGCCACGCCCACCAGGGGCGTGGGTGGGGTGCGTCAGGCCCCGGGCGACGGCTTGAGCCCGTCGACCATGGGCAGGGTGAGTCCGGTCTGGTCCTGATACTTGCCGCCCTTGTCCGCGTAGCTGCATTCGCAGGTGCGGCTGGCCTTCAGGAACACCATCTGGGCGATGCCCTCGTTGGCGTAGATGCGGGCCGGCAGGGGGGTGGTGTTGCTGATCTCGATGGTGACCTTGCCGCGCCACTCTGGTTCGAGCGGGGTCACGTTCACGATGATGCCGCAGCGGGCGTACGTGCTCTTGCCGACGCAGATGGCCAGGCAGTCCCGGGGAACATGAATTGTCTCCACGGTCTCGGCCAGGGCGAAGGAGTTGGGCGGAATGATGATGTGATCACGGCCCGTCCTGGCCACGTCCACATCGATGAACAGGTCATTGGTGAAGTTCTTGGGATCCACCACGGCGGTGCCGCCGCTGGTGGCGTTGGTGAACACCTTGAATCGCGTGCCCACGCGCACGTCGTATCCGTAACTGCTGACGCCGAAGGAGATCCTGCCCGGCCGCCGGGCCATCGCCTCGAACGGCTCGATGCCCACACGCTCCTGGATTTCGGCATCACACAAAACCATGCGACTCTTCCTCAGGCGGCTCTTGTCCGGACGCTCACGCCCCTCGGACGCATGCGTCCAAAGGGTGCCTCCACGCGAGAGACCGAACTTTCACCGAACATGACTGCTCCAGAATCCGAACGACGATCAACGAGCCCAGGGTCCTCCGCACGCCTGCAAGGGCCTTGAGCGGCGCGGATACTAACCCCACAGGTTGGGTCCGCAAGACGATCAGGCACGAAATGTTGTGATTTCAGGGCCTTCAAACGCAACTCCATGCTGGGTCATGTCTTGCACATCGGATCTTTACACGCATGGACACAAGAATTGGTGTGCAAAGACTGTCCAATCCTGTCCACGGCACCAGATCTTGTGGAGTGACCTGTTCCAGATGGCCGAAGATGGGCGTTTTTCTCGGGTTTCCTAGACTCCGGTCCCCATGCTCACGCCACAGCCGAGCTTGAGTCCCGATGGTCTGACGCCGGCGCAGCGAACGGCCGTGGAGCACCTTGGCTCGCCGATGCTGGTGCTGGCGGGACCGGGCTCGGGCAAGACCCGGGTGATCACGCACCGCATGGCGCATCTGGTCCGTCTGGGCGAGTCACCGTGGAGCGTGCTGGCGCTCACCTTCACCAACAAGGCCGCCGGCGAAATGCGGCGCCGGCTGCAGTTGCTGCTTGCGGACATGCCGGGCGCCGCCGAGCGCATCGTGGCGGGCACGTTCCACAGTTTCGGAGCGCGCGTGCTGCGCCGCTTCGCCGCGGAGGCGGGTGTGGCACCCGACTTCACGGTGCTGGATGCCGATGATCAGTTGCGGGCGTGCAAGCAGGCGATCGAGGAGGCCGGCGAGGATGCCGGCCGGCTGGCGCCCAAGGCGATCGGCTCGGAGATCGGCGGCTTCAAGGACCAGCTCATGACGCCGGAGATCGTGCAGGCACAGGCCCAGGACTGGCGAGCGCGCCTGGTGGCCCGGGTGTACGCCAGCTACGAGAAGGTGCTGCGTCGCAACTCGGCGCTCGATTTCGATGACCTGCTCTGCCGGACCGCGGTGCTGCTCCAGGACAACGCCGAGGTGCGCGAGCGTCTGCAGCAGCGCTTCCGCAACATCCTGGTGGACGAGTACCAGGACACCAACCATGCCCAGTTCCGCATCGTGCTGGAACTTGCCCGGGTCCACCGCCGCCTGTGCGTGGTGGGCGATCCCGACCAGAGCATCTATGGATGGCGCGGCGCGGACCTTCGCAACATCATGCAGTTCGAGACCCACTTTCCGGATGCGGTGGTGGTGCCGCTGGGGGAGAACTTCCGCTCCACGCGCCCCATCGTGGAGGCCGCGGCAGCCTTGATCGAGCACAACCGCCAGCGTCGTCACAAGGCCCTGGCCAGCATGCGCGGCGATGGCGCGTGGCCCCGCTACGTTCGGTGCATCGACGAGCACGGCGAGGCCCTGCGCGTGGTCTCGGAGCTGCAGGATGCGGCGCGTCGCGGCGTGCCATGGCGGGGCATGGCGGTGCTCTACCGCATGAACAGCATGAGCCGGGTGCTCGAGGAACGCCTGCGCCGCGCCGAGATCCCGCATCAGGTCGTGCGCGGCACCGCCTTCTACGACCGCAGGGAGGTTCGCGATGCGGTGGCCTACCTGCGTCTGGCGGCCAATCCGCAGGACGAGCTGGCCCTGGGCCGCGTGGCGAACGTGCCGGCACGCGGACTGGGTGGCACCAGCCTGGAGCGACTGGAGTTGCATGCGGCCAAGTCGGGGCGACCGCTCCTGGACGTGCTGCGGTCGCCCGATGCGGCGGGCGTGTCCGGGCGCGCCGCCAAGGGGGCCATGCGGCTGTCCGAACTGGTGCTGGCCTGGCGCCGAGAGGCGGAAGCGCTTCCGGCCGAGGACCTGGGCGCACTGGTGGGACGCGTGCTGCGGGAGAGCGGGCTGGAGGCCCACTATCTCCAGGAGGATCGCACGGAGGCGGACGAGGGGGAGAGCCGGTCGGAAAATCTGGCGCAGGTGGTGAGTGGTGCGGCCGACTTCGTCGGCGAGCGGCTGGGGCCCCAGGACCAGGACGAACTGGATGGCGTGCCGCCGCTGCGCACCGCGCTGGACGCGCTGCGCGCGTGGCTGGAACGCATCGCGCTGGTGAGCGACAGCGATGCCTTCGATCCGGAGTCGGGTGCGGTGACGCTGATGACGCTGCACGCCGCCAAGGGACTGGAGTTTCCCGTGGTGTGCATGGTGGGGCTGGAGCAGGGCAGCCTGCCGCACGCCCGGGCCATGGATGCGCCGGGCGATCTCGAGGAGGAGCGACGACTCTGCTTCGTGGGCATGACCCGCGCCGAGGACACGCTCCTGCTCACCAGCGCGGCCTCGCGCACCATTCGTGGCCAGCCCATGGCCACGGTCGAGAGCATGTTCGTCCGTGAGCTGCCGGAGCAGGTGGAGCGCGAGAACGCGGCCGAGCACGGCCTGGACGCCGATGAGGATGGCGTGCCGTCGCCTGCGGCCCGCCACGGATTGCGTGCGGGCATGCGCGTGCGGCACCCACTCTTCGGCACGGGTGTGGTGGAGGGGGTGGCGCCGCGTGGCGGCAGCACCGCCGTGCGGGTGAACTTCAGCGGCGCTGGCCGCAAGACCCTGATGCTGGAATATGCGCGGCTGCAGGTGCTGGGCTGATCACGGGGTGGCTGGCCCGCACAGCCCGGTCCGCCACATCAGGAAGGACCACTGATCCACCTGGTCGCGGATCCGCATGGCCAGCGGCTTTCCCTGCCCATGGCCGGCGTCACGGTCCACCCAGAGCAGCACCGGGTTGGCGTTGGCCTGCCCGTCGGCCATGGCCTGCATGCGCGCCGCCATCTTGCGGGCGTGCAGCGGATGCACGCGGCTGTCGTTCTCGCCCGCCGTGAAGAGCATGGCCGGGTACCGCGTGCCGGGCTTGAGGTTGTGATAGGGGCTGTAGGCCAGCAGCCACTGGAACTGCTCGGGGTCCTCGGCGCTTCCGTACTCCGGCACCCAGTACCGCGCCAGCAGGAACTGGTGATACCGCAGCATGTCCAGCAGCGGCACGGCGCTGATGGCCGCGGCGAAGAGTTCCGGACGCTGCGTGACCGCCACGCCCGTGAGCAGCCCGCCGTTGCTGCCGCCCTGGATGGCCAGACGCGTGGGGTTCGTCCATCGGTTGCCGATGAGCCACTCGGCGCAGGCGTGGAAGTCGTCGAACACGTTCTGCTTGCGACCCAGCATGCCGGCCTCGTGCCACGCCTCGCCGTACTCGCCGCCACCACGCAGGTTGGCCACCGCGTAGATGCCGCCGGCCTCGATCCAGGGGGCGATGGAAGGGTTGAACCCCGGCTCCAGGCTCACGTTGAATCCGCCGTAGCCGTACAGCAGGCAGGGCCGGTCACCATCGGGCGTCAGGTCGCCTCGACGGACCATGAAGAGCGGCACCAGCGTCCCGTCCTTGCTGGCCACGCGCACGCGCTCCACGGTCCACTTGGACAGGTCGATCGGCACCGAGGGCTTCCACCACGACACCGGCGTTGGCGCGGCCAGGTCGGCGATGTACCAGGAACTGCGCGGCTCGTTGTAGCTGGTGTAGCTCACGAAGGCATCGGTGCGCTCCTCGTCCACGCTGAAGGAGGCGGATCCCAGTCCTGGCAGCGGGATCTCGCCAAGGCTCTTGCCGGTGCGGTCGAAGCGCTCCAGCCGCGTGCAGACATGCCTGGTGAAGGATGCCACCATGCCTCCCTTGGTCAGACCCACGCTGTCCAGCACCTCGTCCCCGGGTTCGGGGATCACGTCCTTCCAGTTGGCTCGGGCGGGCTGCTTCAGGTCCACCGCCACCAGCCGGCCGCGTGGCGAGTCCAGCGTGGTCATCATGAGCATGCGGTCGCCCTCGAAGCCGATCGGCGAGAAGCGGGCGGGCAGGCCCTTGGCGATCTCGATGGCCCTGGGTTCGCCCGAGCCGCTTCGCCAGGCCTGGAAGTCCGCCACCGAGAGGTCGTTCGCCTGCCAGCCCCGGCTGAAGCCGAGCACCATCCAGCGCCCGCAGCGGCTCAGTCCCGCAAAGGGGATCTCGCTGGGGTTGGTCTGCCTGGCGATCAGCCGGTCGGAGGCCACGTCGCTGCCCAGCACGTGAAAGCGAACCTCGCGGCTGTACGGATCCTTCGGGTCGCGCAGAGCGCTGTAGAGGAAGCCGTCGTTGGTCGGCGTCCAGCCCTGAAAGGAGACCTTGCCGGTGATGGTGTCAGGCAGCGGGGCGCCACCTACCTCCATCACGTGCAGTTCACTCATCTCGCTGCCGGAGCGGCTGGTGCCGTAAGCGATCAGCGTGCCGTCGTCGCTGGGGGCGTTCCAGTCGAGCGAGATCAGTCCGTTGGCGTCCATGGTGTTGGGATCGATCAGCGTGATCGCGCGCTGGCGCAGCGCCGGATCGGTTCCCTTCTGCACCTTCAGCACCGCCTGATTCTGGTCACCGGTGCGCTCGCCGTAGAAGCACCAGTCGCCATGCATGCTCGGCAGGCCCACGCTGGGGAGCTTCAGCAGCGGCTCGAGCGTGGCGGCGATCGAGGCGCGGCAGGGCAGGGCGTCCAGCGTGGAGCGGGTGCGGTCGATCTGCGCGGTGGTCCACTCCGCCACGGCCGGGGCATCGGCCTCGAGGCGTTCGAGCCACCGCCACTCGTCGGTGAACGTTCGGCCATGGAGCGTGTCAGTGACGGGGACCGTGTCCGGGGCGGCGACGATTGCGAGCGCGGCGCAGAGGGCGGGGAGCATCATGCCCGCAAGGTAGCGGGGCTGAGTCCGATACAAGGGACGGGTCTGTGTACCGGACCCTGCAAAGCAGGGTCCGGTACACAGACCCGTCCCTTGTATCGGACTCAGCCCGTCACCCGCATCCGGATGGTCTCGGCCATGTCGCGCAGGCCATCGAGCAGTCGCCCGTCCGTGAAGCGGTCCACATCCAGGATCACGTAGCTGGTCTCGCGGTCGCTCTGCAGGAACTCCGCATGGATGTTCAGCCCGGCGTCGGCCAGCAGCGTGTGCATCCTGCCCAGCACGCCGGGCACGTTGCGGTGCACGTGCAGGATGCGGACCATCCCCTCGCGCAGCTGCGGCAGGTCCACCTGTGGAAAGTTCACCGCCGTGGCCGTGGTGCCATGCTGCCAGAAGCGAGCCAGCTTCTCGGCCACGTCGAGGGCGATCGCCTCCTGCGCCTCTTCGGTGCTTCCGCCGATGTGCGGGGTCAGGATCACGTTGGCCAGACCTGCGAGCGGCGTCCGGAATCCCTCGCCGTTCTCGGCGGGCTCCTCCGGAAACACGTCCACCGCGGCGCCTCCCAGGCGGCCACTGCGGAGCGACTCGGCCAGCGCGTCGAGATCCACGACCTTGCCGCGGCTGTTGTTGATCAGCATGGCGCCAGGCTTCATGCGCGACAACTGCGCGGCCCCGATCATCCCGCGCGTGCGTTCCGTGTCGGGCACATGCAGGCTGACCACGTCGGCGACCTCCAGCACCGCGTCGAGCGACGGGAGGGACTGCGCATTGCCGAGCGTGAGCTTGCGGGCCACGTCGAAGAACACCACGCGCATGCCCAGGTCCTCGGCCAGCACGCTCAACTGGCTGCCGATGTGGCCGTAGCCCACGATGCCCAGCGTGCGGCCGCGCACCTCGCGAGCCTGGCGGGCGCTCTTGTCCCAGCGGCCGGCATGGATCTCGGCACTCTTGTCGAGGAGCCGCCGCGAGAGGGCGATGATCTCGGCGATCGTGAGCTCGGCCACGCTGCGGGTGTTGGAGAAGGGCGAGTTGAACACCGGCACGCCGCCGCGAGCCGCGGCCATCAGGTCGACCTGGTCGGTTCCGATGCAGAAGCAGCCCACCGCGGCCAGGCGCGGAGCCGCCGCCAGGGCCGGCGCGCGCAACGGCGTCTTCGAGCGAAGACCCACCAGCGTGGCCCGTTGCAGCAGATCCGCCAGCTCCGCGGGCGTGGGGCTTCGGCCGAGACGCTCCACCTCGAAGCCCGCCTCATGCAGCGGACCATCGGCCGCCGCGTGAATCGCCTCCACGAGCACCGCCACGGGTCGCGCCTTCATCATGAACCTCCCACCACGTCGGGCAGCTCGTTCAAGCCTGCCGTGAAGTCCTCGCATCCGTCGGGCGTGACCATCACGTCCGCCTCGTAGTGCACGCTCAGGCTGCCGTCCGCGGTCCAGATGGGCCATGCGTTGCCCTTGGAGCGGACCTCGGTGGTACCGGCACTGATCATGGGCTCCACGGCCAGCAGCATGCCCGTCTCGAAGGGTCTCCAGGCCTCGCTCCACTCGCCTGGATAGCTCGGCGGGGTGTTGGCGATGTACGGACTCTCGTGCAGGGTGTGCCCGATGCCATGGCCACCCAGCCCGCGGACCAGATGGAAGCGGCACTCGCGTTCCACATGACCCTGGACCGCCTTGGCCCAGTCGATCATCGGGCGTCCGGCCCGGATCGCCGCGATGCCGCGGCGCAAGCTCTCGCGACCGCAGGCCTGCAGCCGTCGCCCGATCTCGGTGGCGGAGCCGATCGAGTAGGTCCACGCCGCGTCGCCGATCATGCCTCGGTGCCTGACGCCGATGTCGACCGCCAGCAGGTCACCTTCGGCCACGATGGTCGCGTCGTGCTCGCCGTGGACCACCATGTCGTTCAGGCTCAGGCAGGTATGGCTGCGAAAGGGAGGGTGACCTCGCACCTTGTATCCGATGAACGCGCTCCGGCACTGCATCTCGTCGAAGACCGCGGCGCAGAAGGCGTCCACCTGCGCCAGCGTCCGTCCCGGACGCAGCCACTCCGCCAGGCGATGGTGCGTGCGCACCACGCACGCGGCCGCGGCTCGGGCATCCTCGATCTCGCGTGGTGTCCGAAGGATCACGAGGCGATGGTAGCGGTGGGCCTTGCCGCCGAGGGGCCACCATTCACGCGTCGATCACGCGTCCACCCAGCACCACGATGGCCGGCGGCTCGCCGGCGAATCCATGCACCAGGCTGCGCTCGTCACGCTCCGCCAGCAGCATGACGTTGGCGAGCATGCCCGGCTCGAGCCTGCCCACGCGCTCATGCATGCCCAGGGCCCACGCCGCGTTCACCGTGGCGGCCACGATCGCCTCCGACGCGGTCAGCCCGGCATGGCGCACGCCCAGATGCATGGCGAATCGCAGGTCCACCGTGGGCGCGCTGCCGGGATTGGCGTTGCTCCCGAGCGCCACCGCCGCGCCCGCGTCCACCAGGGCCCGGCCTGGCGGGTAGCGCCCGTCCAGCGCGTAACCCGAGCACGGAAGGAGCACGGCCATCGTGTCCGATGCTGCCACCATGGCCACCTCGGCCTCACCCGCGGCCTCGAGATGATCCACGGTTCGCGCGCCTTCCTGCACCGCCATCGCCACGCCACCGATGGCATGGAACTGGTCGGTGTGCAGCCTGGCGGCGCAGCCAGCCGCGCGGGCCGCCCGCAGGATTGCGCGGCAGGTCTCCACGTCCAGGGCTGATCGCTCGCAGAAGGCGTCCACGGCCACGCCCGGAAATCGCTCGGCGAACGCCGGGATCAACTCGCTCGCCAGCCGTCGCGGCCACGCCGGGTCATCCGGCGGAACGGCGTGCCCGCCGAGGAAGGTGCGCTGCACCAGCACCGGCGACTGGTGCGCGGCCAGCGCGATCGCTTCGAGCATGCGGGCCTCACTGGACGCGTCCAGGCCGTATCCGCTCTTGGCCTCGGTCGCCCCCACGCCCAGCCGTGCCATCGCGTGCAGCCGGCCGCGAACGCCCTCGGCCAGCTCGTGCACGGTGGCTGCGCGGGTGGCGCGCATGGTGCTCAGGATGCCGCCGCCCTCGGCCAGGATCCGCGGATAGGGAACACCCTGCCGGATCTTCTCCCACTCGGCCCAGCGGTCGCCGCCCCAGCAGAGATGCGCGTGGGCGTCGACAAGCGTCGGCATGCAGACCCGTCCCCGGGCGTCGATCACCGTGCCGCCGCTCGCAGGAGGGTCTCCGGATCCCACCTGCTCGATCACCTTCCCGCGGCAGCGCACGAACCCGCGCTCGACAAGCCCCAGGTCGCCCATGGACCGGCCGCGGCGCACGAACGGCCCGGAGAGCGTGAGCACGCGAGCATTGCGGATGGTGAGCGACTCCACGCCGGGCCAAGGTATCCGCGTCCCGTCTCCATAGGATGCGACCCATGCGGCTGGTCCTGATCCGCCACGCCAAGGCCAAGCGACGTGACACCCGGCGCTGGCCCGATGACGCGCAGCGGCCGCTCACGCGCGGCGGCGAGCGTGCCTTCCGGAGACTCGCGGCATCGCTGCCGTCGTGGGTCGATGCTCCCGATCTGGTGCTGGCCAGCGGCTGGGTGCGGGCGTGGGACACCGCCGAGGCGCTCTCGGAGGAGACCGGCTGGCCGGCACCGGAGCGGTGCCTGGCGCTGGAGACCGAGGGCGGACCGGATGCGGTTGCGGCGCTCCGCCGCAGGATGGAGGCGCTGGCAGGTCATGCGTCGGTGGTCATGGTGGGACACGAGCCCGTGCTCGGGGAACTGGTGCAGTCACTGCTTGGCTGCTCCGGCGCCGTGCCCATGGCCAAGGGTGCGGTGGCCTGGCTGCAGCTGGGCGCGGACCGCGCCGAGCTCCTGGCGCTGGTGCCGCCGAAGGCGGTGGGCTGAACCGGAGTGGGCTCCGAGCGTGGTATAACGCCCGGCCTCAGGAAGCCCCCATGACCGCGCCCACCGACCTGCCCGACACCAAGAAGACCCCGCTGCTCGAGATCGAGTGGACGGGCTCGGTGCTGATCCTCCGACTGGCCGGACCCAACATCGGCCAGCGTGAGAGCCCCATCATCACCGAGGAGGTCACGCCCTACTTCAGGAAGCACGGCAAGGCGGTCAAGCACATGGTGCTCGATCTGTCCACGGTGAACTTCATGAGCAGCATGGGACTGGGCATGTGCATCGCCTGCCGAAACCTGGCCAACGCCCAGGGCGCCGCCAGCATCCTGTTCGGCATGAACAAGGACCTCTCGGCCCTCATGTCCATGATGAAGATCGAGAAGATGTACAAGATCGCCCGCAACAACGACGAGCTCAAGAAGCTCATCGGCTGAGCCCCGTCAACGATCGTCGCGGGCCGCCGCGGCCTGGGTGGCCCGGGCGGGCCCCGTGTAGACGATCACGTCGGCACGGTCTCGATCCGCATCCCGAATTCGGCGGGCGTCGCCCCGGACCACCAGTACGGTGGTCACCGACGTGCCTGGCATGCCGGCGCGGATGCCTCGCGAGATGGCCGGCAGGTCGCACGTCTCGGGGCACCGCACCAGCACGCGGCGAGCGTTCCGTCCCTCGGTGGTCACGTGATCCACGCACGCGTCGGTGTCCGCGTCGCAGTCCAGCACCACGGCGGGCTGGAAGTTGCTCTCCACGTCCTCGCGCACCGCCTCGCTGAAGGCGGTGGCGGCGTCACTGCCTGCCGGGGTGGCCACCACGATCACGCCGCTGATGCGGACCAACTTGGTCAGGTCGGCCCACATCACCAGCCTGCCGTTGGAACCCTCGAACATGGCCAGATCCCGCGGTGGGTAGGGGACGTCGGGCAACGCGGTGGAGTCCTGCATGGGGCTGCCCCACGGCATGCCCATCTGCTGGGAGCCGGTGCAGGAGGCAACACACGGAACAAGCGTCAGGAATGCAAGGATCCGGGCTGTGGGGTTCATCGCCGGGCATTCTCTCCATCTTGGCGACGATCGTCCACGCCACGCCGATCCGCCTGTCCACGATTTCGGGCAATTCGCGGTTCGTGGCTGGCGACGCCGTCGTTTGGGCTTAACTTGTCCACGTGAGCCCAACCTCGATCCTTGCATGCATGGTCGCCATCGCCTCGGTGACGGTCGACGGTTCCCCCGGCGACCGGCTCGGCCTGCCGGGCCTGCCCATGGATGTGGCCCTCGAGGCCGACCCTGACGGACAGGAACGCTATGACGGTCAGGTGGTGGTCCGGGCGCTGCTCCGGCGGCCTCGCGACATGATGCTGATGCAGCAGCTCACCGACGACGCGTGGACGCACGCGCCGCGCCTGGGCGACTGGAGCGACTGGAGGTTGCGCCGCCAGGACATGGATGCGCTGCGCGCGGCCGGAATCGCGTTCGACATCCTGATCCCGGACCTGCAGCCACTGGTGCTCGCCGAACGCGAACGCCTGGCTCGATCGGCGGCGGCCCTTCCAAAGATGGGTGAGTCGTGGTTCGCGGACTTCAAGACCCTGGCCCAGATCAACGCCCGGCTGGACGAGCTGGTCGCGTCCCGTCCCGACCTCTGCTCCATCGTGACCGCGGGCAGCAGCATCGAGGGACGGCCCATCCGCGGCATCCGCATCAGCAAGCATGCCGCCGGCACCCAGGTGCCTGGTTTCGTGTTCACCGCCACCCAGCACGCCCGCGAGTGGGCGGTGCCCATGGCCGCCATGTGGTTCGCCGACCAGCTGGTGGAGCGTCATGGGCTGGACGCGCGACTGACCGCGATCGTGGACAGGTCCGAGGTCTTCATCTTTCCGGTGCTGAACCCCGACGGCTACCAGCACAGCTGGACCAGCAGTCGGCTGTGGCGCAAGAACCGCCGACTGAACAGTGGCGGCAGTTACGGCGTGGACCTGAACCGCAACTGGGGCGCGGGGTGGGGAGGATCGGGCTCCAGCGGCTCCCAGAGCAGCGACACGTACCGTGGCACGGCGGCCTTCAGCGAGCCCGAGACCGCGGGATTCCGCAACTGGGCCACGCCGCGCAGCAACCTGGCCGGGCACATCGACCTGCACTCCTACAGCCAGCTGATCCTCTGGCCCTACAGCTACCAGTCCACGTTGCCGCCGGACACCGCCGCCTACCAGCGCGTGGCCGCGGCCATGCAGAACGGCGTGAAGTCCGTGAACAATCGCACCTATCAGGCTGGCAACAGCTGGTCGACGTATGGCGCCACGGCGGGCTGTGCCGAGGACTGGACCTACAACACCGTGGGCTCCATGGGTTTCTGCGTGGAGGTGCGCGACACCGGCAGCTACGGATTCGTGATGCCGGCCTCGGAGATCCTTCCCAACGCCAAGGAGAACCTCGCCGGAGCGGTGGGCATGATGGAGGAACTGCTCGCCAGCGCCACCATCACGCTGCTCCAGGGGCCCGGCGAGGAGGTCGAGCCTGGTGTCACCAGCACCGTGCGGGCCACGGTCGCCGCGAACGTGGGCACCCTGCTCGCCAACGGCGTGCGGCTCTCGTATCGCAAGAACAACGGCCCGGTGAACTACGCCCTGATGACGCAGGTGAGCGGGGCCTGGCAGGGCACGCTGCCAGCTTTGGCCTGCAACGACCGGCTTGCGTGGTCCATCGAGGCCGAGGCGACCTTCGCCCTGACCCGCTGGCCGCAGAACCTGCCGGACGCCGCGCGGGTGACCGAGGTGTCCTGCGACGTGCCGGGCGACCTCGACGGCAACGGGATCGTGGACGGGGGCGACGTGGGCCTGCTTCTGCTGCAGTTCGGAAGTTGCTCCGGCTGCAGCGGTGACCTGGACGGCAACGGCACAGTGGACAGCGGCGACCTCGGCCTGATGCTGCTGCTCTTCTCGTGAGTCCGGGCCGTGAGCCGATCATGAAGAAAACATCGATTCTTCATGCCTCACGGGGTTGGTGGAGCACGAGGTTGTGGGAGCATTGACGCGATGATCCCGCACGACGGCATCCACACCCACGCTCACCAGCACGCCATCCCGGACTTCGCCCAGGTGGCGCCCGATCCGGACTACGTGCGGCGCAACGCCGAGACGTTCTTCTTCGGCTCGTCGGCCTTCACCCTGGTCGGCATTCCCGACACGCAGAACTACTCCAGTTCGTTTCCGCAGAACTTCATGGCCCAGACCAACTGGGTGGTGGACACGCAGCTGGCCCTGGACATTCGCTACGTGTCCCATTACGGCGACCTGGTGAACAACGCCGACCAGCCCTTCCAGTGGGTCACGGCCGACACGGCCATGACCGTGCTGGACGATGCGGGCGTGATCTACGGCGTGTGTCCGGGCAACCACGACATCAGTTCCTCGGGAACGGTGGGCCAGCCGATCCTGCGCGAGCCGTACCTGGAGAACTTCGGGCCTGGCCGCTTTCAGGGACGCTCCTGGTACGTCGGCGCGTCGCCCTCCGGCATGTCCAGCTGCACGGTCTTCAACGCCGGTGGCATGGACTTCCTGCAGATCCACCTGGACTGCGACACGCCGGTGCGGGAACTGACCTGGGCCCAGGCGCTGATCGACGCCAACCGCGAACTGCCGGTCATGCTGACCACGCATCGCTATCTGCAGGACGCCGAGGACTACACCAGTGGCGTGCCCGTGGTGGCCTCCGGGCGTTATCCCGACGTCTGGTACGTGGTCGAAGGCACCTACAACCCCGATGGCATCCGTTCCAACGATTTCTTCGACTGGTTCGTGCGCCGCAATCCTTCGGTCTTCATGGTGACCTGCGGACACTTCCACGAGGAGTTCCGGCAGGTGAGCCGGAACGTGGCCGGCCTGCCGGTGCACGAGATCCTGGCCGACTACCAGGACGATCCCAACGGCGGCGACGGCTGGCTGCGGATCATGAAGTTCGACACCTTCGCGGGCACGATCGACGTGGACACCTTCTCGCCCACGCTGCAGGCCATCCGCACCGCCGACGAGAGCGACTTCACGCTGTCGGTGGACTTTGGCGCCTACCGACTGCCGCAGGGAACGGCCTTCAAGGCCTTCCAGCAGGGGATCGGTGGCTACCAGGGCACGCAGGACACCTGGGTGAGCCAGCAGAACCCCAACGCCAGCTATGGTGACAACGACGTGCGGGTGTCCGATGACGACACCGCCAACTCCATCTTCTCCGACTTCCGGGGCCAGGCGCTGCTGCGATTCGACGGGCTGGTGGGTGGCGACGGCGTGCCCGAGGGCTCGGAGATCCTGTCGGCCACGCTGGTGATCGACGTGGTGGATGACATCGACTCGCCGCTGTTCAATCCGAGGTTCTTCGTGCACCAGGTGATCCGGCCGTGGGACGAGGCATCCACATGGAACTCGATGTCCGGCGGGTTGAGCGTGGGGCAGGACCTGCTGGCTTCCTTCGCCTGGTTCGGCGGCGACAACAACCCCGACAGCGACTCGATGCGCCGCATCGACGTGACCGCACTGGTGCAGGGCTGGATGGCCGGAACGCCCAATTGGGGCGTGGCGATCCTGCCGGAGATCATCGGCGGCAACGACGATGGCATCGAGATCGCGGCCAGCGAGAACGGCAACGCCGTGCTTCGCCCGCGCCTGGAGGTCACCTATCGGCCACCCGAGGTGGCGCCATCGGGCGACCTGGACGGCAACGGGACGGTGGACGCGGGCGACCTGGGCCTGCTGCTGCTGCAGTTCGGGGCGTGCGCGGATTGCAGCGGCGATCTCGATGGCAACGGCACGGTGGACGCAGGCGACCTGGGCCTGCTGCTGCTGCAGTACTCCTGAGCGGCCTGTCCGGACGCCGCGGGCTCAGGCCCGGCTCAGGTAGCTGCCGTCCTCGGTGTTCACGCGCACCTTCTCGCCGATCGAGATGAAGGGCGGCACACGGGTCTTCAGGCCCGTCTCCAGTTCGGCTTCCTTGAGCTGGTTGGTGGCGGTGGCGCCCTTGATGCCTGGCGGCGTGTCCTTGACCACCAGTTCCACGGTGTTGGGCATCTCGATGCTGATGGGCTTGCCGTCGCACCAGTTCACCACCACCGAGGTGTTGGGAAGCACGTAGAGCGGCAGGTCGCCCACGAAGTCGGCGCTCATCTCCGCCTGCTCGAAGCTCTCGTTGTCCATGAACACGAACTTGTCGCCGTCCTTGTAGAGGAACTCCATCGGGCGACGGTCCAGATCCACCTGTTCCACCTCCTCGCCGGAGCGGAGCCGCTTGTCGATCAGGGCGCCCGAATTCAGGTCCCGCAGCAGCACCTGCACGAACGCCCGCAGGTTGCCGGGGGTCCGGTGCTCCACCTTGGTGATCAGGTACAGGCGGGCGTCCATCTTGATCGCCAGGCCGGGTCGCAGGTCGGTGCTCTTCATGGGTGACTCCTTGCCGAAACGGGGAAGTCGGCGAGTCTAGCGAGCAGGTCCCAAATGAAATACCCCCGGCCACAAGGACCGGGGGCGGAGGGAGGGAAAAGGGCTCGGCAAGCGGCCACGGATGTGGCCAAGCACACGAAGGACGTCTCTTTCTCGGATCGGTCTATCGTCAGCTTGTGGGAGGGAGAAGACTTCGCCTCAACCTCTCACCCCGTCAACATAGCCCTGTCCGGATCCAAGGCAAGAAATGGGATTGCAAAACGGGGAATTTGCGTCAAGACGGGCGTAAAACCGTGACAGGTGCGGGTTTCCATGCCGATCGGCCTCAGGCGATGACCGCTGGCTAGACTCGTCGCTCGATATGGATATCCCCCGATGGAGCGTGATCGGCCTGGTTCTGGCCGGGATGGCGGCCGCGGAGGGAGTCTGTTACGACTCCGTGCAGACCCCGGCCCGGAGCGGCACGGAGCCGGCGCCGCAGGCCTTCGTGCCCGGTCCGCCGCCGCTGCAGCCCGAACCTCTGGCCGTGGACTTCGGGTTCCTTGCACCGGGCGAGTCCCGCTCCGCGGAGGTCCGGTTGCGCAATGCCGGGAACCAACCGGTGACCATCGCCGCGATCCAGCCCACCTGCACGTGCACCACCACCTCGGACCTGGCCGGCAAGGTGGTCGGCCCCGGCGAGAGCGTCTCGTTCGATGCCAGCCTTTCCGGCAGCGTGGTGCCGGGTCCGCGCAAGGCCACGGTGAAGATTCTGGCCGACGGCTTCGGCCGGGCACTCGAGATCGACGTTCGCGGTGAGGTGGCCCTGCCGATCCGCGCCGTGCCGTCCGCCCTCACCCCGCCGCCACAGGGTCCGGCTCGCGGTCGCGTGGTCGTGGAGAGCGTGGATCGGCGTCCCTTTCGCGTGGTCGCCTCCCATGGCACAACGCCCGAGTATCTGGGCTTCGATCCGGCGCGGGACGAGCCGCGAGCCACCTACGTGATCCGCACGGATCTGGAGTCGCTGCCGCGCGAGGCGTGGCCCGCGTTCTGGGTGGTGGAGACCGACCATCCTTCCTGCCCCGTGATCGGACTCAAGGTGCGCGACGAGCGGTTCAACCTGAAGCCGGTCCTCCGCATGCGCGAGTTTGCGCTGAACGTGGGCGTGCTGCAGCCGGAGCGCGTGGCCCACGTGGACGTGGACCTGCAGGAGCCGTTGCCGGAGGGCGCCACCGTGACGCTGCCCGAGGGCTGGCAGGCCGGCGTGGCCTCGGTGGAGCCGCTGTCGGATGGCTGCCGCGTGCGCCTTCGCCTGCAGCCGCCGCCGCAAGGCGGATCATTCGTGGTGCCCGTCACCCTGCGCAGCGGCAGCCGTGAGCAGTCGCTGTGGATGTACGGCGCGGTGCGCCCCGCAGGGGAAGCGGCCGCCGATGCCAAGGTCACGCCGCGCGGTTAGATTCCGCCGCATGAAGATCCTTGAAGGGAAGCGCGGCCTGGTGGTGGGGGTGATGAACGACCGCAGCGCCGCCAGCGGCATCACGCAGAGCATTCTGGAGCACGGAGGTGAGTGCATCTTCACGCACCTGCCCGGCGAGAAGAACGAGCGACGCGTGCGAAATGCCCTGGAGTCGCTGGGCGTTGCCGAGCCGTGGCTGCAGCCGCTGGACGCCGGCAGCGACGAGCAGCTTGACGCGGTCTTCGAGCGCATCAAGGCGGACTTCGGCTCGATCGACTTCGTGGTGCACAGCATCGCCTTCGCCGACAAGGAGTGGCTGAAGGAGGGGATGTTCACGGCCACCCCGCGGCAGGTGTTCACGCAGGCCATGGACATCAGCGCCTACACCTATGCCGCGATGGCCAACCGCGCAGCGCCGCTCATGGCCAACGGCGGCAGCATGATCGCGCTGAGCTACTACGGTGCCGAGAAGGCCGTGCCCGGCTACAACGTGATGGGCGTGGCCAAGGCGGCGCTGGAGGCCACCAACCGGTACCTGGCCATGGAGCTGGGACCGCGGAACATCCGCTGCAACGTGATCAGTGCGGGTCCCATGCGCACGCTCAGCGCGATGGCGGTGGGCGGCTTCGGCGAGATTCTCGGTTGGGTGGAGAAGAAGGCGCCGCTTCGCCGCAACATCACCACCGAGGACGTGGGTGGCGCCGCGGCGTTCCTGCTCTCGCCCATGTCCAACGGCATCACCGGCGAGGTGCTCTACGTGGACAGTGGCTACGCCTGCATGGGGCTCTAGGATCCGTCAGGCAGAACCTGGTCACGCGCAGGGCGGCGCGTCCATCTCGAAGGGCATGTCCGATCGCAGGTCCGAATCGGGGACCAGCCGCTGTCGAACGGCTTCGGCCAGCTCGCCCAGTCCCGCACCAGTGAGGGCGCTCGCGCGATGGTGCGTGCCCGCGGGATCCGCGTCGGGCAGGTCGGCCTTGGTCCGCACGTGCAGGGCATTCGGCCAGTCCGCGAGAAAGCCCTGTCCCGGCGCCGCCAGGCTCAGGCAAAGGTCCGCCGCCTGGACGCGTTCGGACGCGTTGGCGATGGCCGCGGCCTCGATCGGATCGTCGGTGGATCGAAGACCAGGCGCGTCCACCACAACGCACACCAGTCCCGCCAGCGTGACCTGCACCTGCACGTAGTCGCGGGTGGTGCCGACCACCGGGCTTGCGGCGGCCACCGGACGCCCCGCCAGCGCGTTCAGCAGCGAACTCTTGCCCGCGTTGGGAGGGCCCACGATCGCCACGGTCGGTGGTTCGATCAGCCGTCGAAGGCGAAGGCAGCGGGTCCGGTCCTGGGGTGGGCCATGCGTGCGCCATCGGCGAGGCTGCTCCAGCAGCAGCGGCACCGCGTCCGCGCTAGCGGCGCGGGCCAGGGCGGCCAGCATCCGGCACTCGACCGGATCCGTGGAGAAGGCATCCCACGACTCGGTTTCGGTGAACGTGACGCCGCGCTCCAGCAGCCAGCCCGTGAGCCGCTGGCGGATGCGCGGCCCGCCATGTGGTGTTAGGAGCAGGGCATGCGGCCGCACGCGCATCACCACACCCTGATCCACATCAGCCAAGGGTCCAAGGCGCATGTGTCCGACGGGCGGCAAAGGTCCCAGCAGGGCCGCCATCGACTCGGACGATCCGTGCAGCCAGAGCAGTCCCATGGCGGCCTGGCCTGGTGACGTGCTCCAGCGGGCCGTGACGCTCACGATCGGTCTTCGCCCTCGGCCGTCCCGGCCGTGTCCTCGTCCTCGGAGGCGTGGCGGGCAGCCACCGCGATGCCCATCAGCACCAGCTCGGGCACGATGCGATCCACCAGCTCGTTGCCGCTGAACAGCGTCTCGGCGTCGCCACCGGTGGCCACCACCATGGGAAAGGCGCCGTAGTGCTCGGCGTAGCGCTCCACCAGCCGCTGCAGCATGCCGCGGGCGCCTTCCACCACGCCCAGCAGCATGGCGGCGCCGGTGTTTCGACCGAAGACCTCGGTGGCATCGGGCTGGGCCAGAGCCACGCGCGGCAGGGCGGCGGTGTGCTCGTGCAGGGCACGCAACTGCAGTCCCGCGCCCGGTGCGATGGCGCCGCCGTGGAAGGTGCCCTGGCCATCCACGAAGTCCACGGTGACGGCCGTACCGGCGTCCACCACCACCACCGCCTGCTGGAGCGCGTCCCAGGCGGCGGCGGCGGCGAGCAGGCGATCATCTCCCACTCGGGCGTCGTCATCCACGCAGGTGCCGATGGGGATTGGCAGATCGCGGCGGATGCGGTGGATCTCTGCGCCGATCAGCCCATCCAGTTCGCGTTCCAGCGGATCGGCCACCGGATCGTTCACGCTGGCCAGGATCACCCAGGCGTCGTCGTCCTCGAGGGCCTTCCACTGCTGCTCGAGTGCGCGGGCCAGCGTTGGAATGTCGCCGTGCTCCAGATGCTCGCTGGCCTCGATGCGGTCATCCAGGAAGCGTCCGACGGCGGTGCGGGAGTTGCCCACCGCGATGGCGAGAAGCTTGCGCATGTCCTGATTCTACGGACGCGAAGCCCCGGTCACGCCCCGGATCGACGCCTGCAGCTGCTCGCGCATGCCCTGCAGCAGTCGGCATGCCACGGGACCGGGCACCGGCGTCGCCACGGCTCGCCCGTCCAGATGACTGACCGCCGCCAGCACGCGACGGCTGCTGGCGATCAGGACCTCGTCGGCGCGATCGAGTTCCGCCGCCGAGACGGGCCGTTCCTCCACTCGCAGGCCCGACGCGCGCGCCGCATGCAGCGCCATGTCCCGCATCGTGCCGCGCAGGATCGCCGGATCGGCGTCGATCGGCGGCGTGCTCACGGTCTCGCCCCGAACCAGCAGCACGTTGGAACTGCTGCCTTCGCTCAGCAGCCCGTCGCGCACCAGCACGGCCTCCTCGGCACCGGCCTGGCCCGCGGCGAGCATGGGAAGGATCGAGCCCATCAGGCTGATCGACTTGATCTCGCAGCGACGCCAGCGGTCGTCGGGCTGCACGCTCACGCGGATGCCCGCGGGCGTGGACAGGCTGGCGAGTCCCGGGCACGGGCTGGCGAAGGCGAAGACCGTGGGAGCCAGTCCCGTCGGCGGAATGTGGGAGCGCGTGGGGGCGGCGCCTCGCGTGACCTGCAGGTACACGGCGGCATCGGCCAGCCGGTTCGCCTGCAGCACCGCCTGCATCGCGTGCCGGGCCTGGTGGGCGTTGAATCCGAGAATGCCCGACAGCGAGAGGCTTCGTTCCAGCCGCGTCAGGTGCGCCTCCATGGCCATGCCCACACCATCGAAGAAGCGCACCAGCTCGTAGATCCCGTCACCGAAGAGAAATCCTCGGTCGAGCGGGCTGATGTGCGCCGCCTCCACGGGCATCACGCGACCGTTCAGCCAGACCTGCACGGTTCAGCGCGCCTTCCGGGCCGCCCTGGCGAAGGCGCGGGCCGCGGCCGCGTCCACGGGCCGGTCCCAGCGGCCGCCCCGCTTGATCGCGCTGCCAACGATCAGGGCGTCGGCGTGCTCGAGCAGTGCCGCCGCGGTGTCGCGCGTGGCGCCCGATCCGACCAGCACCGGCAGTCGCGTGGCGGCCCGGACCGCCTGCAGCTCGCGCAGGTCGACCGGTTCACCCGTGGCGGCACCGCTCACGATCACGGCATCGGCCCCCATGAACGCCGCGGTGCGGGCGTGCTCGCCCGCGTCCAGGTCGCGCGTGATGGCGTGGCTGGAGTGCTTCTTCAGGATGTCGGCGGCCACGCGCACCCGCTCCGCGCCGATCATGCGGCGGAAACGCAGCAGGGGGCCTGCGTCGGCCTCGTCCAGCAGTCCCTCATCGGCCACCGCGGCAAGCTGGAATCCCTCGGCGCGGATGAACGCCGCGCCGCAGGCGTGCGCCACCGCCATGGCCTCGCGGTTGGCACCGGCGAGCACCTGCACGCCGATCGGAATGGAGATGGCGGCCCGCACGCACAGGGTGCAGGCCGTCATGGCCGCCACGACCTCGGGTCCCACGTTCCTCCGCAGATAGGGCAGGTCGTGCATGTTCTCCACCAGCACGGCGTCGAAGCCGGCTTCCTCGAGCGCCTTGGCCTCGGCGGCGGCGGCACGCGCGATCCGCTCCACGCGGAGGCTTGATCGTGGCGTGCCGGGCAGGGCCGAAAGGTGCACCATGCCGATCAGGGGTCCGTGAAAGCGTTCGCTCATGAGTTCTCTCCCGAGATGGATCGCCGGTACGCCTGCCAGCGAGCGCTCTCGCTGACCTGCAGGATCCAGTAGTTCAAGGCATCGCGAAGCGGATCGGGCAGGTCCGGGCGCATGCCCAGGCACACGAACTCCACCACCAGCGGCTGCGGCAGCACGGCCAGGTCGCTGTACACGCGCTCGCGAAGCGTCCATCGCAGCGCGTTCAGGTCGCCCAGCACCGCGTCCACCTGTCCCTGGTCCAGCGCGTGCAGGGCGTCGTCGAGGGCTGGGTAGGCGCGGGGCGAGAGTCCCTCGCTCGTGGCGTTCTCCATGGCGGCCGAGTCCAACGCCGCGGCGCAGCGGGCGCCCTGGAGCTGTGCGATGGAGCGGATGGCAGGGTGAAAGCGTGCCACGGTGAGTTCGCTGGCGATCACGCCGCCAAGGATGGTCATGAGCGAGAAGCCGATCAGCATCCACGCGCCGCCCAGGAAGCGTCCCAGCGGCGTGACCGGGACACGATCGCCGTAACCCACGGTGGTCATGGTGGTGATGCTCCACCAGATGCTCTCACCCAGGGTGCGGATGTGGCTTCCTCCAGGGCTGGATGGACGGTGTCTTCGTTCGACAAGTCCCACCGCGGCCGCCATCGCCAGCATGATCGCCAGCGTCATTCCCAGCAGCGGGGGAAGGTGCGACCGCACCACCTGCCCCCACAGGCCCACGAATGTTGGCCGACGATCCATGCGCACCGCCGCACCGGTGCCGCTCTGCTCGAAGGCGTGCGTGAAGTTCATGAACCGCTCGCGATCGGGGGTGGGATCCAGCCCCACCGCGATCAGGTCCAGCTGGCCCTGTTCCATGGCCTGCAGCGCCTCGGCCATCGACGCGTGCGGCACCAGCCGGTAGCGAAGTTGCATGCGCTCGGCCACCTCGCGAAACAGGGTCACCGCCACGCCGGACCAGTCCCCGGAGCCCGATCGCATGGCATAGGGCGGCAGCTCGAACACGCCCACGCGCATCTCGGGCACCTCGGTCATGGGCGCCGGTGGATCGGCTGGCCCATGGGCCAGCGTGGTCACGAGAACAAGGAGCAGGGCGGACAGTGATGCCATGGAGGATGGCGAGCATAGGTCAACCCTCGCCCGCGTTGTGCTAGCGTGCGTGCATGGTGCAGGGTGGACTGGCGGACAAGGTGGCCATCATCACCGGCGGCAGTTCGGGCATCGGCGAGGCCACGGCCCGGGCCCTTTCGGCCGAGGGCATGCACCTGGTGCTGGCGGCCCGGCGCGGCGACCGTCTGCGGCGGCTCGCGCTGCAACTGCAGTGCGGCGGGCGCGGGGTGGAGATCGTGGAGCAGGACGTGGCGGCCCCGGGTGCCAGTGCCGCGGTGCTCGATGCCGCCGAGCGAGCCTTCGGTCGCTTCGACGTGGTCTTCGCCAATGCGGGTTACGGCTTCGAGCGGGCCCACCACCAGACCAGCGACGAGTCGCTGCGGCACATCTTCGAGGTGAACTTCTTCGCCAGCACCGATCTGGTCACGCAGGCGGCGCGTCGGCTGATCGCCGCGGATCGCCGCGGGCACCTGCTCATGTGCAGCAGCTGCCTGGCCAAGTTCACCATCCCGTACTTCGGGGCCTATGCGGCCACCAAGGCGGCGCAGTCCATGATGTGCCGGGCCATGCGCTTCGAGCTCGAGCCCCACGGCATCGAGGTGAGCAGCGTGCATCCGGTGACCACGGTGACCGAGTTCTTCGAGGAGTCGGCGCGGCGCAGTGGGCGGCATGCGCACGGTCGCCGCGTGCCGGACCATGCCCCCAGGTTGTTCGTGCAGCCCCCCGAGCGCGTGGCCCGTGCCATCGTGGCGTGCCTGAAGCGTCCCTGCAGCGAGGTCTGGACCAGTCGCTCCATCCGCCTGGCGGCTGGCCTGATCACGGCGTTCCCATGGATCTTCGACTTCGCGTGCCGGCGCGAGGCGGCCCGCAGCCGCAGGGCCCTGCAGGGCGGGGACGAAACCGGCCCGCCTCCGGCCGATCGCCGTTGTGGTTGAGGGATCCCGCCGGCGGCCCTATCGTGTCACCCCCTCGGAAGGAGCCCCATCGTGCCCATTCGCATCGGCATCAACGGTTTCGGTCGCATCGGACGCCTGGTCTATCGCATCGCCGCGCAGCGCGGCAACTTCGAGATCGTGGGCGTGAACGACCTGGTGCCTGCGGACAACCTGGCCTACCTGCTTCAGTACGACAGCAGCCATGGGCGCCACTCGGATCAGGTGAAGGTGAGCGGTGATGGTTTCGCCTGCGGCACGCAGAGGACCCGCGCCCTGAGCGAGAAGGAACCGGGCAAGCTGCCGTGGAAGGACCTGGGCTGCCAGTACGTGGTGGAGAGCACTGGCCGCTTCACCGACTTCGACGGTGCCAGGCAGCACCTGGATGGCGGTGCCCGGCGCGTGCTGATCAGCGCGCCCACCAAGAGCGATGCCGAGGTGCCCACGCTGGTCTACAAGGTGAACCACGAGAAGTACGACCCGGCGCGTCACACGGTGATCAGCAACGCCAGCTGCACCACCAACTGCCTTGCCCCGGTGGTCAAGGTCATCCTGGACAGCTTCGGGCTCGAGGAAGGCCTGATGACCACGGTGCACGCGGTCACGGCCACCCAGCCCACGCAGGATGGCCCCAGCCGCAAGGACTGGCGCGGTGGCCGCAACGCCTACCAGAACATCATTCCCGCCAGCACCGGTGCCGCCAAGGCCGTGGCCCTGTGCCTGCCCGCGGTGAAGGGCAAGCTCACGGGCATGAGTTTCCGCGTGCCGGTGGCCAACGTGAGTTGCGTGGACCTGACGTTCCGCACCGGCACGTCCACCAGCCTGGACCAGATCCACGCGGCCATGAAGGCCGCCGCCGAGGGCTCCATGCAGGGCGTGCTGGGCTACACCGAGGAGGAGGTGGTCAGCAGCGACTTCATGAGCGATCCGCGAAGCAGCATCTACGACGCGAAGGCGTGCATCCAGTTGAACGACCGATTCTTCAAGGTGGTCAGCTGGTACGACAACGAGTTCGGCTATGCCACGCGCTGCGTGGACATGCTGCAGATGATGGCCGAGAAGGACGGCGTGCGCTGAATTCGCGTGGCGCCGCGCGGCGCCGAGCATGATCGCCCTGTCGCTCATCCCGTCCACCTGCACGCTGGCCAGCGTCGCCGACCTGACCCGGCCCGTGCTGTTCCCGTTCGCCGAGACCTGGGGGATCTACGCGGGCTTCACGCTCTTCGTGCTGGCCGTACTGGCCCTGGACCTGGGCGTGTTCCATCGGCAGGCCCATGAGGTGCGGTTCCGCGAGGCCGCCACGTGGAGCGCGGTGTGGATCGCGATGGCGCTGATCTTCAACGTCGGACTGTGGTGGTGGGCCAGCGGCCATCTGGCGGGATTTGCGCCGGAGCGGCTGGCCGAGGCGGGATACGCCTCGGCGCCGGTGGCGGCCCGCGAGGTGTCGCTGCAGTTCCTGGCGGGCTATCTCATCGAGAAGAGCCTGAGCGTGGACAACATCTTCGTGTTCGTGGTGATCTTCCGGTACTTCGCCGTTCCGGCGGCGTACCAGCACCGCGTGCTCTTCTACGGGATCCTGGGGGCGCTGGTCAGCCGTGCGGCCTTCATCGCCGCCGGCAGCCTGCTGCTGCAGTACGCGGCGGTGGTGTGGATCTTTGGAGGTTTCCTGGTGCTCACGGGTGGCAAGCTGCTGCTGCCGCTGGAGCAGAAGAGGGACCTCTCCCGCAATCCGGTGCTTCGACTGCTGCGGCGGCTCATGCCCATCACCCCGGAGTTTCATGGGCAGTCGTTCGTGGTGCGCGTGGGCGGCGTCCGGCACGCCACGCCGCTGCTGGTGGCGCTGGCGGTGGTGGAGTTCACGGACATCATCTTTGCCCTGGACAGCGTGCCGGCCATCTTCGCGGTGACCCGCGAGCCGCTGATCGTGTTCACCAGCAACATCTTCGCCATCCTGGGGCTGCGGGCGCTGTACTTCCTGCTGGCGGGAGCCATGGGCCTGTTTCACCTGCTCAAGTACGGGCTCGGGGTGGTCCTGATCTTCGTGGGCGTCAAGCTGGTGTTGCCGCTGCTGGGCATGCACGTGCCGATCACGGTCAGTCTGGCGGTGATCGGCGGCGTGATCGGCGCCGCCATCGCGGCCAGCATGCTGTTCCCGGCCCGGCCCACCACCACCTCCTGAGTGGCAATCCCCCCGGGATCTGCGGCATGGTCGCGAAGGGTTGAGCGCGCCTCTTGCGTCTGGTAGACATTGGGTCGGATGTACCGATTGTTCCGAATGGGACGAAGACGGTTGGGGCTGGCCACCCTCGCGGTGTTCATGCTCTCGTCGATGCGCGCCTTGCCCACGCCGGCAACCGTGGCGCGGTGGCTTGGGACTCAACTGGAGCGTCATCCCTGCGAGCAGTGTGGCTGCGGATGCGTCAGCGCTCGCCAGTGCTGGACGGCGTGCTGCTGCCACACTCCGGAGCAGCGACTGGCCTGGGCCATCCGTGAGGGGGTGTCGCCTCCGGCCGACCTGCGATTCACGCCGGCCCAGTGGATCGTTGCTGCAAACAGTGTCAAGCCCGGCTCCGCCTCCTGCGGCAGCTGCGTGGCGGGCATTCAGGATCGCTTGGCCGGGGGTGCGGGAACCGGCTGTCAGGAGGCAACGAGCGATCAGGCAGCCGAAGGTGCGTGTCTGAGCGCCTTGGGTTGCCGCGGTGCGGTGTCCATGTTCGTCCTGGCCGTGCTGCCGGCTCTTCCAGAGCCCGTGTTGGTGGCGGACTGCCCACGGCCGGCCGTGGCGTTCCAGTGGCCGTCATCGTGGCAGGTGCCAGCGTCGCCCGTGGAGGACCTGCCGGATCCACCTCCGCGATTGGCCTGAGTTCCTCGGACGGAACGAGGCTGCACGGTCGTTCTTCATCGCATCGCCTTGAGGCCCGCGGCGCAAGAGCCGCGGACTTTGGAGGAATCGCATGTCGCCATCCGCATCCAACGCGGGGCGGCGGGGCTTCACGCTGGTGGAGCTGCTCGTCGTCCTCGCCGTGGCCGCGCTGCTGCTCGGCCTGCTCGTCCCCGTGGTGGGCCGGGTGGGCGAGCGGGGGCGTGACACCGTGTGCCTGGGCAATCTTCGCTCGATTGGCCAGGCGGTGGCGTTGTACTGCGAAGGAAGCAAGGGTCAGTATCCGCTCTCGAGTCACACGACCCGCACGGTGCTCAGCGAGGCAGCATGGCTGCAGTCGCTCGAGCCGTTCGGCGTGAGGCCCGAGGCCCGGCTCTGCCCCTCGGATCCCTTTCGTGCGGCGCGGGCGACCTCCTACGCGACCAATGAGCACTTCGAACCGCTCTCGCCCGGGTTGGACTTCAACCCGGTCACGCGACGGCCGATTCCCGGAGGGCGTACGCAGGCCTTCCGCACGCTCAGCAGTCTCCGCCGACCCGCCGCGGTGATCTACGCCTTCGAGCCGAATGGCTCGGGCAGCGCCGATCACCTGCACACGCGCCAGATCCGCACGCTCACGGAGCTGGAACTGGCGGTGGCGGTGAGGCGGCATCTTGGTGCCGCCAACTACCTGTTCGCCGACGGCCACGCCAGCTCGTGGACGTGGGACGACCTGGCAGCCTCGTTCCGTCCGGACCATAGTCCGTTCGATCCCGTCACGGCGCGCAGAGCGCCCTGACGGACCCCACGCCCGCCGGGCGAGGACCCGGCATCGCACTGCAACGAAAGGATCGACATGTTCACGCTCGCTCGCATGATCCCGGCCTTGCTGGCCGGGATGATTCTCACGACCGCTTCCTGGGCCCATGTGCACCTGACGGTGGATACGCAGGGTGGCCGGATCGTGATCCGCGCCGGTTACTACGGAAACGAGGCGGACTACGCCATCGATGCCGATGGTCGCTTCACCTTCCGTGGTGACTGGGCCGTGCCGCACGTGGCAGATCTCTTCATCGACGGTCCCACCGCAGGGTGGTACGGCAGCGCCGACCTGGTGCTCACGAGCGACTACTTCGTGTCCACGGGTCGGCTTGTCGGGGGTCACTTTCTCTACGAGATCGTCTCGGTAACGCCGCGCCGCGGTGGTCCGGGCGAGATGGTGTGGGGAAGTTTCCTGGACGAGTCGCCCGACTTCACGCCCATGGCGTGGAGCGGCGGCGCGGACAGGCTGACCCGCTCGTTCGACGTGCAGGTGGGGTATCACGATCACGGTCAGGCCTGTGCCTTCAGCGCTCCCGGTCTGTATGACGTGACGCTGGTGGCGTGGGACCGCCATGGTCGCTACCAGGATTCGAGTCCGGTGCGGGTGCGCTTCCGCGTGGGTGATGTGTCGCCCTGCGTGCGGGAGGACCTGGATTGCAACGGCTCAGTCGACGCTGGTGACATCGCCACGCTCCTGCTGATGTTCGGGATGCATGGCGGCGAGGGTGATCTGGACGGCAATGCACTGGTGGACGCAGGCGACATCAGCGTCCTGCTTCTCTCGTTCGGTACCTGAAATCCAGGTTCGGCGCGCGCCGGACTGGACAGCCGCATCGGGAGCCTGTCATGCACCCGATGCATCCCTTCAAGCACTTCAACTTCATCTTTCAGGAGTCTTCATGTCACGCATCACGATTTCCACCTCTCTCGTTCTCGCAACCATGCTGGCCTCGTCGGCCTCAGCCCATATCAGTTACACGAACCGCAACTTCGGCACGCTGTCGTTCACCGCGTCCAGCATCACCAACCAGACCGCGAGCAGTGCCTACGGCTGGGCGGATGCCACCGACGCGGACTGGGGCGACAGCCATCGTGGACGATTCTTCCGGTTCAGCGTGGCCAATGGCGGATCTTCCGTGCAGATCACCGTGCAGCGAGCCGATCGCGGCACGGGGACGTTCGGTACCTTCCTGCCCGGCCTGTCCCTGTTCTCAGGTCTGGCCCAGAGCTCGCCCGAAAGCCTGGCCCACGATGGATCGGCGCTGTCCGTCGCTTCACGACCCGCGGGCACGGAGGGTTCCTTCCGAGCGCTCACGGATTGGTCGATCGGCAACGACGATGTGTACAACGTGTCGGGCGATCCCACCAGCGGCATCAAGTACGCCGCACGGCTGGCGTCGTTCTCGTACATCGGTCACATGGCCGATGGCACCAGCGCGAACTATGGCGGGGCTCCAGGCATCATCGGGGATGGCTTGGCGGATGGCTTCGTCACGGCGGTGTTCTCCGGCTTGGCCGCTGGCGACTACTCGCTGTTCGTGGGTGGCGCCAACTACGATGCCCAACTCACGGAGGTTGGACCCACGTATCCCTCCTACGGCTTCGACGTGAGCGTGGGCCTGGTGCCTGCGCCTGGTGCCGTGGCCACGCTGGCCTTGGCCGGGCTGGCTGGTCGCCGTCGATCCAGGTGAGTCAAGGCCCGGACAGGCACGCATGGTCGGAGGCGGCCGCATGGGCGGTCGCCTCCGGCCCCTTTGTGGCGGGCCCCCGTACTCTTCCGAGCCCATGAAGCTGCTCGAACCCCTGCCGCTCGGACCCCTCACGCTTGCCAACCGCGTGGTCATGGCACCGCTCACGCGCTGCCGCGCCGCCCAGCCGGGCAACGTGCCCACGGAGGTCAACGCCCGGTACTACGCCCAGCGTTCCGGCGCCGGCCTGATCATCAGCGAGGCCACGCAGATCTGTCCCGAGGGGCAGGGGTACCTGTGGACGCCGGGCATCTTCACGCCCGAGCAGGGGGCGGGCTGGAGGCTGGTCACCGACGCCGTGCACGCCGCGGGCGGTCGAATCCACGCGCAGCTCTGGCATGTCGGCCGCATCTCGCACCGAAGCCTGCAGCCCGGCCATGCGGCGCCCGTCAGCTGCAGCGCCCGACGCTCCACGGGCACGTGCTTCGCCCTGGACGAGCGGGGCCAGCCCGCCCGCGTTCCGTGCGACGAGCCGCGGGCCCTCGAGGCCTCGGAGATTCCCGACGTCATCGCGCGGTATGGCCATGCGGCACGGATCGCGCGCGATGCGGGCTTTGACGGCGTGCAGGTGCACGGGGCCAACGGTTACCTGCCGGACCAGTTCATGAGTTCCGTGCTCAATGAACGCACCGACATGTGGGGCGGTGGCGTGGAGGCGCGGGCCAGGTTCCTGATGGAGGCGGTCCGCGCAACCGTGTCCGTGTGGGGCGCCGATCGCGTGGGCGTGCGGCTCTCGCCGCACAGTGGCGACGACGGCGAGGTGAAGGACATGGCGTGGCGCGAGCAGCACCTGGAGGCGGCTCGGCAGCTGCAGCGGGAGGGCGTGGCCTACGTGGACCTGATCAACTACCAGTGGGCCTACGGCAAGGAGGGTTTCGACGAGGCCTTCCTTCGCGACTGGCGATCGCTCTTCCGCGGCGTGCTCATGCTCTCCGGCGGGCTCACGCGCGACCATGCCGAGCGGCTGCTGCAGCAGGGTCTCTGCGATGCCTGCGTGTTCGGCCGGCCGTTCATCGCCAACCCGGACCTGCCCGAGCGCTTCCGGCGCGACGTGCCCCTGGCCGAGGGCGACAACGCCACCTGGTACGGCGGTGGCGAGCGCGGCTACACCGACTGGCCACGGGCGGACGCTTCCGCCGCCTGACTCACTCGAACCGCAGGTGCTTCACGCTTTCGCCCCGGTCGCGGAGATCGCGCAGGGCGTCGATGCCGATCTCGAGGTGCCTGGCCACGAACCGTTCCGTCACGTCGCGGTCGCTCGCGGTGGTCTTGACACCCTCGGGCGTCATGGGATTGTCGCTCACCAGCAGCAAGGCGCCCTTGGGGATCCCGTTGGCGAAGCCCACCAGGAAGATGGTCGCCGTCTCCATGTCGATGCCGATGGCGCGGATCTGCCTCAGGTAGTCCTTGAACCGCTCGTCATGCTCCCAGACCCGGCGGTTGGTGGTGTACACGGTGCCCGTGAAGTAGTCGCATGCGTGCTTCACGATGCTCTCGCTCACCGCGCGCTGCAGTCGGAAGCTGGGCAGCGCCGGCACCTCGGGGGGCATCCACTCGTTGCTGGTGCCTTCGCCCCGGATGGCGGCGATCGGCAGCACGAAATCGCCCAGCCTGGTCTTCTTCAGGCCGCCGCACTTGCCCAGGAACAGCACGGCCTTGGGCTCCACGGCACCGAGCAGGTCCATCACGGTGGCCGCCATCGCGCTGCCCATGCCGAAGCTGATGATGGTGATGTTCTCCGCCGTGGCGGAGAGCATGGGGTGGTCGCGCCCCATCACCGGCACGCCAAACTTCTCGGCGAAGGCCTCGACGTAGCTGCTGAAGTTGGCCAGCAGCACGTACTGGCCGAAGTCCCCGAGCGAGCGGCCCGTGTAGCGGGGCAGCCAGTCTCGGATGATGGCGGCCTTGTCGCGCATGGAATCAGCCGGCGTTCCAGCAGTCCAGCGCCTTGCGGGCGTAGACGTTGGCCGGTCCGCCGCCCATGAGCACGCAGACATCGAGCGTGGCGTGGACCTCTTCCAGCGTGGCACCCGCGGCCTTGGCGGCCTTCACGTGATGCTGCACGCAGCCTTCGCAGAGTCGGCTCACGCCACAGGCCAGCGCGATGAGTTCCTTGGTCTTCAGGTCGAGCGCGCCCGGCTTCAGGCTGGCGCTGTAGAGCTGCTTGAACGCGGTGGTGGTCTCGGGGGTCATGGCCATCGCTCCTTCTGGAACCGGTGATCGTAACCCCCTGCTCGTGTGCGTGCCCTCATGCGCACGGGGCTAGACTCGCCCTCTCCACGGAGGACATGCAGACATGAGCCAGCAGACCGCCGCGTCCACCACCCGCACCGAGACCGACGCCATGGGCCCCATCGAGGTGCCAGCCGACCGCTACTGGGGGGCCCAGACTGAGCGGTCGCTGCACCACTTTCCGTTCGGGGACCGAATGCCACTGGCCATCGTGCATGCCTTCGGCCTGCTCAAGGCCGCCTGTGCGGAGGCCAATGCGGACATGGGCCAGCTGCCGGGGGAACTGCGCGACCTGATCGTGGCCGCTGCCAGGGAGGTGAGTTCCGGCCGTCTCGACGCCGAGTTTCCGCTCAGCGTCTGGCAGACCGGCAGCGGCACGCAGAGCAACATGAACGTGAACGAGGTCATCAGCAACCGCGCCATCGAGATGGCGGGGGGGCAGCGCGGCTCGAAGAAGCCCGTGCACCCGAACGATCACGTGAACATGTCGCAGAGCAGCAACGACACCTTTCCCACGGCCATGCACGTGGCTGCGGCGATCGAACTCGAGCGTTCGCTGCTGCCGGCGGTGCAGAGACTTCGCGATGCGCTGCACGCCAAGGCACAGGCCTTCGCCACGGTGGTGAAGATCGGCCGCACCCACCTGCAGGACGCCGTGCCGCTCACGCTGGGCCAGGTCTTCAGCGGCTACGTGGCTCAGCTGGATCTGGCCCTGCGGGCGATCCGCGAGAGCCTGCCCGGCGTGCGCGACCTGGCCATCGGCGGCACCGCCGTCGGCACCGGCCTGAACGCCCCCAAGGGCTTCGGTGAGGCGGTTTCGAAGCGGCTGGCCCTGGCGACCGGCATTCCCTTCACCAGCGCCGTCAACAAGTTCGCGGCGTTGGCCGGCCATGAGGCCATGGTGCAGGCACATGGGGCCATGGGGGTGCTGGCCACGGCGCTCATGAAGGTCGCCAACGACATCCGCTGGCTCAGCAGCGGTCCGCGCTGCGGCATCGGCGAGATCCTCATTCCCGAGAACGAGCCCGGCAGCAGCATCATGCCGGGCAAGGTCAATCCCACGCAGAGCGAGAGCATGACCATGGTGTGCACCCAGGTCTTTGGCAACAACGCCGCGGTGCAGTTCGCCGCCAGCCAGGGCAACTTCGAGTTGAACGTGTTCAAGCCGGTGATCGCCTTCAACGTGCTGCACAGCTGCGAACTGCTGGCGGGCACCTGCGCCGCCTTCCGCGAGTTCTGCGTCGAGGGCATTCAGGCCAACGAGCGTCGCATCGCCCACCTGCTGCACGAGAGCCTGATGCTGGTCACCTCGCTGGCCCCGATCGTGGGCTACGACAAGGCCACGGCCATCGCCAAGCACGCCCACACGAAGCACATCACCCTGAAGGCCGCGGCGCTGGAACTGGGCCACGTGGATGAGGCCACGTTCGACCGGGTGGTCCGCGCCGAACGGATGGTCTGAACATCGTTCGGCCATCGGCCGGGCCGGGGTCCGCACGGAACCCCGACCCGGCACACGCACGGGTGACCGGATCAGCCCTGCCGGCGTCGAACCACCGCGCCAGCCAGGGCCACCAGGGCCACGGCGCCGGGGCTCGGCGCCAGCACCTGGCTGAACTCCTGCCGGATGAACGACGCGGTGGCGACGCCCTGCTCGGTGGCCGCGAAGAACTTGATGTCCTTGTTCACCTCGAAGGCGCGCCAGCCATGGACGTTGCCGAAGATCTGGCAGAAGTCCTTGTGGTCGCTCAGCTGCGAGAAGAGCCCAGCATGGTCGAAGGCCGACAACTGGCCCAGGAACGTGTTGGTGTCCAGGTCCAGCACCGTCTCGTCCACACGGGCGTAGGAGCCCGGTCCGCTCGCGGAGCCGTTGAACACCAGCCCCGTGTCGCACAGCCGCACTTCCCGGGCGAAGGCCTCGGGCGTGACCGCCACGGTGTATTGCAGGTTCATCTCGTGAGCCAGGCCGTTGCCGGGCGTGCCATCGCCGAACGGGCCGATCAGGTCAAAGCCCACGTTGTAGAGGCCGAACGCGTTGGGCGTGGCCGAGACGAAGCCCACCACGTTGAACAGGCTGCGATCGAAGGCGCTCGATGTGAACGACTCGAACTGGAAGATCTTGTCGTCGATGATCACGGTGCGGTCGCTGCCCGCCGCGAACAGGGCACCCAGATTCACGGAGTCACCGTTGCCCAGCACGATCACCGCGTGGGCAGAGGTGGCCGCCAGCGCGGAGGCGAGCATCGGGGCGAGCATGTGAGAGGGAAGTCGCATGAGGTTGTCTCCTGAGGGTCCCGGACTCACCGGCCTGCCATCCCTCCACACCGTGTGGTGAGCGGCCGCCGCTTCCGGGACAGACCTTCAACATGGCCGCGATCCGGTGGGGCGACGGGATGCGTCGGCAAACCGCCCGCTTTCCTCGTTGTTCGCGAAGACTCGCCCGCAGGGCGCGCGATGCCGTCCTTGCCCCCAAACGACAAGGGCGGGCCGCCGGATGATCCGACGACCCGCCCGAACGCACGGATGGTGTTGATCACGCCCGCCGACGTCGCGCGGCCAGTCCTGCCGCGCCTAGCAGCGCCACCGCGCCTGGAGCCGGGATCTGGCTGAACTCCTGCCGGATGAACGAGGCCGTGGCGAAGTCGTTCGCCGTGGCGGCGAAGAACTTCATGTCCTTGTTCACCTCGAAGGCACGGTAGCCGTCGGTGCCGAAGATCTCGCAGAAGTCCAGGCCGGTGCTGTACAGCGTCTCGCGTGGCGGGCCGAAGATGTCGTAGGTGGCCATGTTGCCCAGAAACTGGTTGGCGTCCAGGTCGAAGATGGTCTCGTCCACGCGGGTGAAGGATCCGTCCGCTCCAGCCGAGCCGTTGAAGGTGAGGCGGGCATCGCAGAGTCGCACACCCTGGGCGTAGAACTCCGGCAGCACCGACACCTCGTACTGCAGGTTCAGGTCGTGCACGACGCCGTCGCCCGGTGTGCCGTCGCCAAAGGGCCCGATCAGGTCGAAGCCCACGTTGAACTGCCCGAACTGGTTCGGGTTCAGGGACACGAACCCGACCACGTTGTAGAGCGAGGCGTCGGACTGAGACGAGCTGAACGACTCGAAGCGGAACAACTTGTCGTTCACGATGAACGAGCGGTCGTTGCTGGCCATGAGCTCGGCCAGGTTGATCGAGTCGCCGTTGCCCAGCACCAGCACGGCATGGGCGGGGGCGGCAAGCAGCACCCCGAGAAGGGGAAGGCAGCGAACGGTCTGGGCAAGCGGGGGCATGAGGATGTCTCCTTGGTTGGTTCCCCGCCGGTCCGTGGGCCCGTCCACGCCATGTGGTCGCGGCCGTGTCCGGCGGGGCCTGCATGGATGCCTCGTTCCAAGGGACCCTCAAGAAATTCACTCGCAACTCCCCGACCTCCTCGCGATCACCGCAGGTGTGGCACGGCTCTCCTTGCGCCGGGACGCAATCCGACCGGGTCTCGCCCGGATCCATGGAACCTGTCGACAGCCGCTACGCTTCGGGCCCCGGAAAGGCCCGAACCATGCACATGACCCCGTTGCGCCATCTCGCCGCCTTGCTGCTCGTCCTCCTGATCGCCGGCTGCTCCTCGCAGCCAGCATGGGTCGAGACCGAGAAGAGGGCACAGACCGATCCAGCCTCGCTGCGCACAGGAACCTGGGTCTGTGTGGCCATGGGGGGCCAGGGGGCCGATCCCAATCAGCCGCTCACCCTGGAGTTTGCGCCAGACGGCGGCGTGAGCGGTCACTCCGGGGTGAATCGCTTTGCGGGGTCCTGCACCGCGGGCACCGGGCTGCTGGAATTCGGGTCGCTCGCGTCCACCAAGATGGGCGGATCGCCCGAGCGGATGGCGCGCGAGCAGCGTTATCTGGAGGCCCTGGCCTCCGTCCGAGGCTTCAGCGTGCAGGGCGGGCTGCTGCGACTGAATGACGGCGGCGGCAAGACCGTGCTCGAGTTCTCGCACTGAACGGCCGCGCGCCGACGATCAAGCCTTCGGGGCGCCCGGCGAGCGAAGGTGCAACGCGTGCATCTGGGCCAGGTACGGCGCGATGTGCGGATCCTGGCTCTGGGCGAAGGCCTCGAACGCGCCGTCGAACAGCACGCCGCCCGCGTGCAGCATGATCACGCGCGGCTGCAGCCGACGAAGCAGTTCCGTGTCATGCGTGACCACCACCGAGGTCCGCACCACGCCCGCTCGCGTGGCGGCCAGGGCAGGCTGCGTGCGGTGCGTGGCCTGGATCAGGTCGTGGATCTGCACGCACATCTCGGGATCCAGACCGGCCGTGGGTTCGTCGTAGAGGACCAGGACCGGGTCCATCACCAGCGCCCGGGCGATGGCCACCCGCTTGGCCATGCCGCCCGAGAGCATGTCGCGATCACGGTCCATCACCAGGTCGGGGTCCAGTCCCACGTCACGCAGGGCCCGGATCGCGAGCGGACGGATCTGCTCGTCGGTCAGCCCGCGATTCTCGCGAGGCAGCATGGAGAGGTTGTCGAACACGGTGCCGGTGAGCAGCGCGTTGCGCTGGAACACCACCGCCCAGTGGTTGCGCAACTCGTCCATCCGTCGCTCGCTCGCCGAGGTGATGTCCAGCAGCGGCGCCATGCCATCCACGCCCGGATCCACGTCATGGTCCGCCACAAGCACGCGGCCCTTGTCCGGGTGCAGATGCCCCGTGATGTGCTTCAGCAGCACGGTCTTGCCGCAGCCCGAGCCACCCACGATGGCCACCATCTCGCCGCGTCCGATCCGGAGATTCACGCCTGTCAGCACCGGCTTGGCGTCGAAGGCCTTGTGCAGGTCCTCCACCAGAACCTCGGGGGTCGATCGGGAGATGGGCATGCCCTGAATCTAGGTCCCGGCCCGACCACGTGCGGGAGTTCCTGCCGCACGATCGTGCCCCATGATCGTGCGGCGCCGCTCCGACCAGCTGGCACACCAGCCAAGGAGGCGGTCCATGGCCATGGGCTCTGCGATGGCGAATCCCTGCCCCATGTCGCAGCCCAGATCGCGCAGCGCCGTGATGTGTTCCAGGTGCTCCACGCCCTCGGCGATCGACTGACGGCCGAACACGTGGGCCAGCTCGATCACGCCCTTCACGATGGCGAAGTCGTTGTTTCGCGGTTCGAGCATGTGCCGCACGAAGGATGAATCGATCTTCAGGGCGGCCACTGGCAGGCGACGCAGGTACGCCAGGGAGGAGTAACCGGTCCCGAAGTCATCAAGCGCGAAGCGCACGCCCAGACCGGCGCACGTGTCCATGACCCGCGACGTGAGCGACAGGTCTCCCAGCGCTGCCGTCTCCACCACCTCCAGGCGGAGCATCGTGGCCGGAACCCGAGGGTGGCGCTCCAGCAGGTCGCCCAGGCGAGCCAGGAAGTGTCCATCGCGCAGATCCATGGCCGACACGTTCACGCTGACGCCGGCGGACACGCCGACGTCCCGCCATCGCTCGCAGTCGGCCATCGCCCGGTCCATCACGAACGCGGAGAGTCGGGTGATGACCTCGTCATCCTCGATCGATGGGAGGAAGTCCTTGGGGCACAGCAGCCCCCGATCGGGTCGCTCCCAACGGACCAGGGCTTCCATCCAACGGATGTCGCCGCTGCCCAGATCCACCACCGGCTGGTAGTGCACGCGCAGTTCGCCGGCCTCGAGGGCGCGGGCCAGCCGCGCGATGTGGTCGCGTCGCAGCACCACGCGTCGATCGCTCTCGGGATCGAAGTAGTGGCACCGGTCCCGGCCCTGCTGCTTGGCCGCGTACATGGCCTGATCGGCCTGACGCAGCAGGGTGTCGGGGTCGGTGGCGGCCTCCTCGTGGCGCACCATGCGCACGCCGATGCTGGAGGAGAGCGACACCATGGCGTCCCGGGCCACGGCGTACGGCTCGCGCACCGCCTTCAGCACCCGGTCCAGGGCCCGATCGCTCTCCTCGGTGGAGCCGAGCCCCTGCAGGAGCAGCACGAACTCGTCGCCACCGAGACGGGCCACCGTGTCGCCGGCCCGCAGCGCGCCGTTGAGCCGGTGCGACATCTCCACAAGCAGGCGATCGCCCGCGTCATGCCCATGCTGGTCGTTGATCGGCTTGAAATGGTCCAGATCCAGGTAGCACACCGCCATCATCTCGCCGGTACGGCGCACCTGGGCCAGCGCCTGCTTCATGCGATCACCCAGCAGCGCGCGGTTGGGCAGCTTGGTGAGGGGATCGCAGTAGGCCATCTCCTCCAGCCGCTCCTCCTGTTCCTTCAGCCGCGTGATGTCCTGGAACACGCCCACGTAGTTCTCCACCTTGCCGTGCGCGTTGTGGACCGTGGAGATGGTCAGGGTCTCCAGGTAGAGCTCGCCGTTGCACCGGCGATTCCAGAGCTCCCCGCGCCAGTGGCCCACCGTGTGCAGGGCGTTCCACATGGCGTCGTAGAAGTCGGGTCCGTGACGGCCGCTGGACAGCATGTTGGGCGTGCGGCCGAGCGCCTGCTCCCGGCTGTAGCCCGTGATGGTGGTGAAGCTGGGGTTCACCTCCAGGATGCGCTGCTGGCTGTCGGTGACGAAGATGCCCTCGAGTGCATGACTGAACACGTTCGATGACAGCTGCAGCCGCTCGTCCACACGGGCCCGCTCGAAGGCCTGCGCGAACATGCTCACCACCAGTCGCAGGATGCCCACCTCGAGCTCGTTCCAGACCCGGTGGCTGCGCACGTGGTCGAATCCCGCGAATCCGATCAGTCGCCCGTTCCAGATCATCGGCAGCGCAAGCAGAGCCTGGATCCGCTGGGGCTCCAGGATGGCGCGCGAGCCGCGGGCCTCGGGAGGAAGGTCATCCAGCGAGCGAAGATTGATCACGCCGCCCTCGCGGAGCCGGCCCATCCACCACGCGCAGATGGTCGTGGGCACGTCCTGCAGGTTGCCGATCTCCGGCGAGATGCCCCGGGCACACCACTCGTGCGTGTTGGACATCACGCGGTCGTCGTCGCTGATCTCGAACAGGTAGGCCCGGTCGACGTCGAACAGTTCGCCGACCTCACGCAGGGTTCGGTCGATGGTGGCCGGGATCTCCGTGGCGGGAAGCGCGATGAAGTCGCTGGCGGCGTGTGTCAGCACGTTCAGGAGCCGTTGCAGCGTTCCGGGCGGGGCGTCGGACGCGTCGCCGGCATGTGGAGAGGCCGCACCCATGGCGGGTTCAATGTACCGACCGGGCTCCGAATCCCGTCATGCCTCGAAGGGATCGCGGCCTCCTCCGCGGCGGGCCGCCACCCATCGTCGCGCGCCCTTCTCCAGCTCAACCAGCACCAGCACGGCCACGCCCGCCACGGTCGCCATCATCCAGCCCTCGGCATCCAGGGGCACCATGCGAAACAGGGTCTGCATCCAGGGCAGTTCCATCGCCGCCCACTGCAGGCCCAGCATGGACAGGATCCCCGCCCAGAGCCATCGGTTGGCGAACAGCGGCACGCTCCAGGCCGGCTGCAGCAGGGCGCGCGTGGGGAACAGGTAGAAGATCTCCGCGATCACGATGGTGCACACCACGGTGGTCTGCGCCGTGGCAAGATCCGCGCCGCGGCGAAGTTGCCAGTCGAACAGCAGCATCGAGGCGATCCCGAAGAGCAGCGACACGAATCCGACCCGCATGAACAGCTCCACGGTGAGCAGCGGCCGTCGCGGGTCGCGGGGTGGATGGTGCATGATGGCCGGGTCCCGCGGCTCGAAGATGAGGGGCATGCCCAGCAGCACGGCCGTGACCATGTTGATGTACAGCGCCTGCACCGGCTGAAACGGCAGCGGCCATCCCATCAGGATGGCGGTCAGCAGCAGAAAGGCCTCGCCCACGTTGGTGGGAAGCGTCCATCCGATGAACTTGGTCAGGTTGGAGAAGACGCTGCGGCCCTCCTCCACGGCCGCCTCGATGCTGGCGAAGTTGTCATTGGCCAGCACCATGTCCGCCGCGTCCTTGGCCACCTCCGTGCCGGTCCGGCCCATGGCCACGCCGATGTCCGCCTGTCGTAGCGCCGGGGCGTCGTTCACGCCGTCACCCGTCATGGCCACCACGTGATGGCGCGTCTGGAGGGCGCGCACCAGCCGCAGCTTCTGCTCCGGGGTCATGCGCGCGAACACGTCCGTGGTCTCGGCCGCCTCCGTCAACGCCTCATCGGTCATGGTGGCCATCGAGGCACCGGTCAGCACGTGCGGAGGCTGGTCAGGGCTGCCGGCGATGCCCATCAACTGGGCGATCCTGGCCGCGGTATGGGCATGGTCGCCCGTGATCATCTTCACGCGCACGCCTGCCGCATGGCATGCCGCCACCGAGGCCATGGCCTCGGGCCTTGGAGGATCCAGCATTCCCGCCAGACCCAGAAGAACCAGGCCCTGTGGCACGTCCTCCGGCTCCAGGGTGACCGGGGCATCGGCACGCTCGGACCACGCCATCGCAAGCACCCGAAGTCCTTCCGATGCCATGGCCTCGGCCATCCGGAGCACGGAAGAGGCCTCCACCTCACGCGTCATGCCATCGGGACCCATGCACCGCACGCGGTCGGTCCCGCACAGGTCCAGCACCCGTTCCACGGATCCCTTGACCAGGATCACGAAGCCGCCTCCGGCCGGGCCCTGACGCTCATGCAGCGTGGCCATCCACTGTCGATCCGGTTCGAAGGGGATCGCGTTGCGGCGCGGCCAAGCGGCGATCGAGTCCAGCACGCCGCCCTTGGCGGCCGCCACCAGCAGTGCACCCTCGGTTGGGTCGCCCTCGATCGAGGGACCTTCCGGCTTGGTGACCAGCCGGGCATCGTTGCAGCCGGCAGCGCAAAGCAGGGTGGCCCGCAACGCCGGAGGAGACTCGGCGATCGTGGAACCGTCGGCCCCCACGATGCCCCCGACCGGCGCATAGCCAACGCCCTCGATCCGGAAATGCTCGCCGCCAGCCAGCACCTGCTGCACCGTCATCTGGTTGCGCGTGAGCGTGCCGGTCTTGTCCGAGCAGATCACGGTGGTGCTGCCTAGCGCCTCCACCGCGGGCAACTTGCGGATGATCGCCTGCCGTGCGGCCATGCGCGAAACGCCCACGGCCAGCATGATCGTGACCGCAGCCGGCAGGCCCTCGGGAATCGCGCCCACGGCCAACGCCACGGCGGCCTTGAAGGTGTCGGCCGAGGGCTGGCCGCGCCACACGCCCACCGCAAAGGCCAGTGCCGCGACCGCCAGGATCACCCACAGGAGCAGTCCGCTGAATGCGGCAAGCTTTCGGGTGAGTGGGGTGGCGATCTCGGTGGCATGGGCCAGCATCTCGCTGATGCGTCCGAGTTCGGTGCTGTCCCCGGCTGCCACCACCATGCCCTGGCCCTGCCCGCGCGTGACCAGCGATCCGGCGTGGGCCATGTTCCGGCGATCGGCCAGCACCGCGTCCGCCAGCAATGGGGAGGGGTCCTTGGCCACCGGCTCGGACTCGCCCGTGAGCGAGGACTCGTCCACCTGAAGGTCGCGGACCTCCAACAGACGCAGGTCCGCAGGCACGCGGTCCCCGGACTCCAGGGCCACCAGATCACCGCGCACCAGTCGCTCCGCATCCACGCGGCTGCGGATGCCATCGCGGATCACCCAGGACTCCACATGCAACGCACGACTCAGGCCGTCGATGGCCTTCACGGCCCGGGCCTCCTGCAGGAATCCGATCGCCGCGTTCGCGACCACCACGCCCCAGATGACCGCCGCATCCACCGTGTCGCCCAGCACCATCATGACCGCGCCCGCCACCAGGAGGATGTAGACCAGCGGTGCGTGGAACTGGGCCAGGGCCAGCGCCCACAGGGGCCGCCCGCGGCGGACGGTGATCCGGTTGGGGCCATCCCGACGCAGCCTCGCCGCGGCCTCGATCGACGTCAGGCCACGGGTCGCATCGCCATGCAGCGAGGGGCCGAGGTCCGCAGTCGGGATCGCGTGCCACGAGGTGCCCATGCCGTGCGCCAGCATAGGGTTCGATCCGCCGTGCGCACCGTCAATCCTTCAGCAACGCCACGGCCGCTCGCTCCGAGGCGTCGTGGAACGGTTGCAGCACCAGATCCGCGCCGGAACTTCGCAATCGCTCGGAGTGGGCCTGGATGTGACTCGTCACCGCCACGCGTCCGGCGTAGCCATGCTCGCGGAGTGCCTTGAGCAGTGTCAGGTTGGCATGCAGTTCCGGTGCCGCGCAGATCACCCATCGTGCCTCGGACAACGGCACGGACTCGGCGAAGTCCGGATCGGTGGCGTCGGCGTAGACCGTGGGCAGGCCATGCTGGCCGGCCTGGGCCACCACCTGCGGATCAAAGTCCACGCCCAGCACTCGTGCGCCTCGATCGCGCAGGGCCTCCGCGATCCGGCTGCCGTATCGCCCCAGACCGAAGATGACCAGTTCCGGATGGGATGCCGCCGCTTCCGTCTTGTCGCGTTCGCGATGAGGCACGCGTCGTTCGAACACGTCCAGCAGTCCGCCGATTCGATCGTAGATCGGATGGGAATAGATGATCAGGTAGGTCGACAGGGCGATCGTGACCAGGCCGACCAGCGTGATCAGTCCGAGCGTCTCGCGGTCGATGTGTCCAAGCGACACGCCCAGGGCGCCCAGGATCAGCGAGAACTCGCTGATCTGCGCCACGGTGAGCCCGGCCAGGAACCCCGTGCGCTTGCGATACCCCAGCAGGCCCATGATCACCATCACGATCAGCGGATTGCCCACCAGCACGAAGACGGAGAGCACGCCGGCCGCGATCGCCTGGGCCCCCAGCGCGCCCAGTTCCAGCGACGCGCCGAGATTGATGAAGAAGAACAGCAGCAGGAAGTCGCGCAGGCTGGCCAGACGGCCGCTCAGGGTCTCGCGGTACGGCGAGGACGCAAGGGACACGCCCGCCAGGAAGGCGCCGACCTCGCGGCTGAAACCCAGCGCGTGCGCCGCCGCGGCCAGGGCCACCGCCCACGCCACCGCGAACAGCAGCAGCAACTCCCGGCTTCGTGCCAGTCGCTCCACTACCCTCGGCAGCACGAAGCGCGCCAGGACTGCCACGAAGGCCATGAAGAGCAGGATCTTGCCCAGCAGCACCATCACCTGGGTGGCGATGGAGCCTCCCGCGACCGTCTCCGTGCTGGCGCCCAGGGCGGACAGCACCACCATGGCCAGCACCACCACCAGATCCTGCACGATCAGGAAGCCGACGGCGATGCGTCCGTGCAGCGAGTCGATCTCGCGCTTGTCGGAGAGCAGTTTCACGATGATGATCGTGCTCGAGAAGGTGAGCGCCACCGCCACGTACAGCGAGGCGATCCATGACATGTCGAGCGCCAGGCAGATGCCGAATCCCACCACCGAGGTGAACACCACCTGCCCCAGGCCGGTGGCGGCCGACACCAGGCCCATGGTGCGGATGATGTTCAGGTCGAGCTTCAGGCCCACCACGAACAGCAGCACGCTGATTCCCGTGGTGGCCAGCAGGTCCAGTTCCCGGTTCATGCTCAGCAGCCCCAGGCCCACCGGGCCAACCAGGATCCCGGCCCCGATGAAGGACACGATCAGCGGTTGTCGAAGCAGCGTGCCGATGGCGCCAATGCCGGCCGCCACGGCCAGCACCACGGCCAGTTCCGCGAAGGGCTCAAGGCTGCTCATGAATCAGTCGACCGGACGGCGAGGCTTCACGGCCAGCACCGAGCAGGAGGACTCCCCCAGCACCCGCTCGGCCGTGCTGCCCAGCAGCAGGTCACGCAGATTGGTTCGTCCGCGCGTTCCCACGCAGATCAGATCGGCTCCCGCCTTCTCGGCCCAGGTCACCAGGCCGGTCCGATGTCCTGCATGGTCGAACACCTGCACCGCGTGCCGCGCCACGCGGTGCCGTTCGATCGCCGGCCTGGCGAAGTCCTCCAGACGACGCTGCAGCGCGTCCCGATACTGCCTCTGGAACGCCGGGTCGGCCTCGGTGGTGAACGACTTGTAGTGCAGCTTGTGCCACGGCCCCTCGAACACGTGCAGCACGCAGAGTTCGGCGCCGTCGCATGCAGCCACCTCGGCCGCCCGCTCCAGGGCCACTTGCGAGGTGGGGGAGAAGTCCACACCGACCACCACCATTCGGAAAGGATGAGATCCGCCACCCGGCCGGGTGTCCCGCACCAGCATCACGTCCATGCCCGCCTCGCGCACGCACGCGGTGGCCACGGTGCCGCCGCCCACGTCCGGCATGCGCGAGCCGTAGGCACCCATCACGACCAGTTCCGCGGCATTCGCACGGGCCCGTTCCAGGATGCCGCGGATCCGGTCATCCACCACCACTTCCAGCGGCAGGTTCTCGGCGCCCGGGATGCCGCCGCGCAACTGCCGCCACGCATCCTCGGCGTCGCGCTGCACGCGACCGCGCACGTCCGCCTGCCCGGTGGCCTCGGCCAGTTCCTCGACCACCAGGGCATCCACCACGTGCACCGCATGGATGCGCGTGGTCGTGGGACCCGGCCACGCCGCCATCCGCAGGGTCTGGCGAATCGCCACCGTGGAGCACTCCGAGAAGTCCGCGCCGACCACGATGCTCCGGAACAGTCCCATGCATCGCAGCATAGCGGTCCATTCTGCATGCGTCCCTCCAGACCTTCGTCATGCCGAGCATGCCGCCAGCCAGCCCTCGGCCGAGCGGCTCGTGCATCGCCACCCGGATCGGTACGGATGCGTCGGTGGCCATGGCGCGGCTGCTGGCCGACCATGGAGATCGCATCCGGGTCCTGGCCATGCGCCTGTGTCGCAGCCGCGCTGAGCGACTGCACGCGCCGATCAGGTGGTGCAGGAGCCCCCAGCACAGGAGCCTGGCTTGCCGCGCACCCTGTTCCAGGGCATCCAACCGATCACGGCGGCAAGGCCGCAGGTCCCGGTCAGGCCGGCAAAGCACAGGCCTGCACCGAAGAACGCCGGAACTGCCACGAACCTCGGGTCCACGAACCACGCCAGAGCCGAGCCGGCCAGCACGCACGCGCCGATCGTGAGTTGCACCTGACGCATCACGCTCCAGCCACTCACGCGCGTATCGAGCCTCACCGGCAGTCCCGCCTGCTTCCAGGCCTCGATGCCACCGCGCAAGCTGTGCACGTGCACGCTCGAGGCCGAGAGCGCCCCGAGCATGCGTGCCGCATCGGCGGAACGTCGACCGCTGCGGCAGTGCAGCACCACGCGGTCGCCCGGGGCGGCTCGCACGGCGCCGGGCTGGAACCTGGAGAGCGGGTGAAGCGTGGCGCCCTCGATGCGCTCGCGGGCATGCTCGTCCGGCTCGCGCACGTCGACCAGCGTGCAGGAGCCCTGGGCAAGCCAGCCCTGCAGCGTGGAGGGATCGATCTCGGTGAAGGTCGGAGCGGGGGTGGTCACGGTGGTCATGTGCATGTTCCTTTCAGACGAGGACTGGGTTCACTGTACGGTGATCGGTTCGTGCGCCGCTCGCCACGCGGCAAAGCCGCCAGCCAGGTCGGTCACCGTGCGGCCATGCCGTTGCAGCAGCGAGGCCGCCTTGGCGCTGCGGCCGCCGAGCTGGCAGTGGACCAGAATGGGCCGATCCGCCGGAAGTTCCTGGATGCGGGCCAGCAGGCGCGTGTGCGCGATGTTGGTGGCACCCGCGATGTGTGCCGCGGCGAACTCCGTGGCTCGCCGCACATCCAGCACCAGGGGGCGCTGGGTCTCGAGCATCGCCCGGGCCTCCTCCACGCCCACCTGGGGCACGGTGGCCATCACGGCACCGGCTCCGGCGACTGCCTCCATGCGATCGGGAGCGATCCATCCGCCGAAGCGATCCAGTCCCACGCGAATCAGTTCGCGAACGGTCTCCTCCAGACGCGAGGGCTCCACCACCAGGTGGATGGTCTCCCCTTCAGACACCATGGATCCAGCGTCCTGGTTGAAGCTGCGTCCCAGCGGCAGCGAGAGCGATCCGGCCACGTGTCCCCGTCGGAACAGGTTCCAGCTGCGCGTGTCCACGATCGCCGTCACGCGTCCATCCAGCCTGGCGAACGCCTCCGGGGTCATCTCCCGGGGCACCGGCACGCCCCCAAGCACGCGCGGACCCATCTTGTTGTCCCGCTTCATGTGGGCGAAGTAGAGCGGTGGTTCAGGCTGGTCGGCCAGGATGAAGTCCACGAAGCCCTGCTCGCTGCGGGCGGCATGGAGTGCGGGATTGAAGCGACGTTCGTAGCCCACCGTGGTCTGCGGCACGGCGCCCAGTGCCTTGCCGCAGGCGCTGCCCGCGCCGTGTGCCGGCCACACCTGCATGAATTCCGGCCATGACATGAACCGCTTCACCGAATGCCACAGCCGATGGGCCGAGGAATCCGCGGCGCCGGCCATGCCCGCGGCGCTCTCCAGCAGGTCGGGCCGGCCCAGGTCACCCACGAACAGGAAGTCCCCGGTGATCACGCCCATCGGCTCGTCGGCACCGCCGCCGCGATCCGTGACCATGAAGCAGATGTGCTCGGGCGTGTGGCCAGGCGTGTGCACGGCGCGAAACTCCACATGGCCCACCATGAAGGTGTCGCCATCCTTGAGCAACTGATGGTCGTAGGCACCGCCAGTCGATCGCTTGTCCAGCCATTGGTACTTCCAGTCGGCGTCGCCCTCGTCGCTCACGAACACCTTGGCGCCCCTCTCGGCCAGCTCGCGCGCGCCGCTCACGAAGTCGGCATGAATGTGGGTCTCGGCCACGGAGGTGATGCGAAGACCCTCGGACGCCGCGAGCCGCTCGTAGCGGTCCACGTCACGTTCGGGGTCCACCACGATCGCCTCACCGGTGCGCTGGCAACCGATCAGGTAGGCGGCCTGGGCAAGCGACTCGTCGTAGATCATCCGAAAGAGCATGGAAACCTCCAGTGCGTCCCAAGGCGCGGGACGTGCGTGGTTGGAGGCCACGAACGCCTCGCTGGTTCCATCATTGTGGTGCAGGCCCGGGGGTGGCAGGGGGCCACGGCGGTCCAAATGCACGGAAATTCCGGCTGATCCGATTGACGGCGGGCGGTGCAGGGCTATTTTGCTCGTCTCGTGCGCGCGCGTGCCCATGGCATCTGGACTCTTGCGGCCTGCATGCTGCTGCTGGCGGGTCCCCAGGGACTCGGGGCGCTGCACCGGGCCCTCGATGGCCTGCACCACGGCTCGCACGCCTGCCATCACGCCCACGCCGGTACCCACGGTTCGGGCCATCAGGATCCGGCCGATTCCCCGACTCCATGTCAGGATGCCACGCCGTGCGCGACCTGCCAGTGGCTGCTCGCCATGGCGGCTGTGCCCGCACCCGACCTGAGCGCACCGGTCTGTCTCGAGCGGGTTCAGACAGTGTGCGAATCGGCACCGGCCTCGCCGGTCCAGCCGCTGCCTCCTCGGGTTGCGGCGGCGCGGCCTCCGCCGCGGGCCTGATCGGGTTTCATTCTTTGGCCATGTTGCATCGCGGGGCAAGGTGTCCGTGCCTCGCCCCATGATGACCGCATGGTCTGGGATCGAGACCCGTGGCCACCATTCGCAAGCACTCGTTCTCTTACCTCAGCACATTCCCAGCTGCCCAGGGCAGCCATGTTTCAACTTGCATCAGGAGACATCCATCATGAAGTCACTCCACCTCATCGCATCCGCTTCCCTTCTCGCGCTTCCCTCATTCGCCCTTGCCGATGGCGAACTGGGCGACATCTGGGTGTACGCCTCCGGCGGCAGCCTTCTCACCGGTGCGTGGGACCACGACACGGGCGAGGTCACCAGCCTGGACCGTCGCGTCTTCTCCGCCGAGTTCGGCGAGGATCCCGCCTTTCCGTTCAGCACCGACGAGCCGGGCATCGGTTCCGATCTGGTGGGCACCACGCTCACCATGGGGCTTTCGCCCACGCTGGGTGCGTGGAACGGCTCAGGCTTCGACTTCTCCACAAGCGTGCTGATGGGCGAGTACGGTGGACAGTCGTTCCAGACCGGCGGCTCGGGCGGGTCGTTCTCCTTCCTGGTCACGCAGGGCCTCGATCTTCACGCCGAGTTCACGCTGTCCGGCCCGGGCCTCACGGATCCGGCCAACGGTATCTACCTGGCCACGTTCGAGTTCAGCGCGGCCGGTCTCGGCACCAGTCAGGCGCTGTGGGTGGTCTACAACCTTGGCATGGATGAGGAGGCCCACGAGGCCGCGATCGAGTGGGTCGAGGCCAATCTGGTTCCCGCGCCGGGCGCGATGATGCTGCTGGGTCTGGCCGGCCTGGCGGGTCGTCGGCGCCGCTGACGCGAATCGGGATCGCGGACCATGCCGGGGGCTTCACGGGTTCGCCCGTGGAGCCCCTAGCATCCGCCCTGATGCAGGACGCGTCGGTGGCCGTGATCGGAGCAGGCGTGGTCGGGTTGACCACGGCGATCGCGTTGCTGCGCCGCGGGGCGCGCGTGACGGTGATCGCCGACCGCATCGAGGATCCCCCGGCCTCGTGGACATCGCCCGCAGCCTTCACGCCCTATCCCGGACCGCTGGCGGAGCGCCTGGAGCGATGGACGGTGGAGGCATTCGATGCGTTCGAGCGTCTGGCTCGCGACCATCCGGAATCGGGCGTGGAGATGGGCCCGTTGCGCGAGCTGCTCCACCGCCCCCATCGACTGGAGCCCTGGGCCATGCGGCTGATGGCGGCGCGTCCGGCTACGGCGTTCCCGCCGTTCGTGCAGGTGCTGGACACCACGCGCCCGCTCATCGACATGGTGCGCTACCTGCCGTGGCTGCGGGACCGGGTGCTTGCGGCGGGTGGAAGACTGGCGTGCCGGCGCGTGGAGCGTCTTGATGCATCATGTCACCAAGGCTTCGATGCCGTGGTGCTGTGCGCCGGGACCGGCAGCGCAACGCTGGCGGCGGATCCCATGGTGCGACCCATGCACGGTCAAGTGGTGCACGTTCCCAACGACATCGACCTGGATCACAGCGTGCACGACGACGGCATCGATGGTTCCACCACCTACGTGTTCCGATTTCGGGATCGGCTGGTGCTGGGCGGCACGTTTCAGGAGGGACGGACCGCGGTGGGCACGGATCCCACGTCGGTGCAGGACATCCTGCGGCGGGCCCGCGAACTGCTGCGGTTGGACGGGCATCCGCGATGGAGCGAACTCGGGTCCACGGTGATGCTGGCGCGCGGCGCCGCTCGCCCGGCGCGGGGTCGTGGCGACGTCTTCGAGGACCTGCGTCTGGAGCTGGACCCCGACCTGTCGGCAGGACGCCTGGTGCACCACTACGGACACGGACGGCAGGGTGTCACGCTCAGCTGGGCCACCGCGGCCGAGGCGGCACGGCTCACGCTGGCCGACTGACGGCCGCCCCGGATCCGGGACGCAGCAGGGGGATCAGGGCCATGCCCGGCACCGCCGCCACGATCGTGAGGGCATAGAAGGGCACGTAGTCCAGGTGGTGCACCATCCAGCCACTCAGCCATCCGCTGAGCGCGCTGCCCACCGCCATCATGCTGGTCAGCAGCGCGTACTGCGTGGCCGTGGCGCGCCGATCACACACGCTCATCATCCACGCCACGAATCCGCATGCCACCAGGCCACCACAGGTGTTCTCCACGGCGATCACGGCCACCAGCGGCGTCAGCGGCGGCGCGACGGCGGCCTTCGCCTGCACCACGGCATGAAACGCCTCGGCCATCACCAGGAATCCCGCGTTGCTGGCGGCCTGCAGCGTGCCAAAGACCCACAGGCATCGCGTCAGGCTCCACCGCGAGACCAGCCAGCCACCCAGCATGGCGCCGGCGATGCTCATGCTGAAGCCGAAGGCCTGGCGGATCCAGCCGATGTCCTCGAGGGCGTAGCCGAGTCCCTGCACCAGCAGTGGCGAGTTCATGGCACCGCCAAGGCTGTCGGGCAGTCGGTAGAGCATCACGAAGGCCAGCAACACCGGCAGTCGCATGCCCCAGGCGCGGATCAGCAGCGCGAAGGGCTGGACCACCGATCCCGTGAAGCCGTGCGCCAGGCCGTGGGGCCGGGGCGGCTCGCGGCCAAGCAGCGTTCCAAGCATGCCCAGCAACGTGGACACCGCCAGCAGGCCGATGGCAAGGCTCCAGCGCCAGTCCCCGAGCGAAGGCGAACCCTCCAGACGACCGGCCAGAATCAGCGCCCCGGCACCGCCGATCACCGAAGCCAGCCTGGCCCCGGTCACGAAGACGCCGGCCCCCGCTCCCAGTTCCCGCGGCTGCAGGATCTCGGCCCGGTAGGCATCAGCCACGATGTCCTGCGTGGCGCTGGCGAACACCAGCACGCAAAGCAGCAGCATCATGGCGTGCGGTGCCAGACCACCGCCGCGTCCATCCATGTTCCATGCCAGTGCGGCCAGCAGCAGCAGACAGCTGGCCTGCGTCAGCAGCAGCCAGCCGCGGCGTCGGCCCAGGCGACCAAGTCCCGGCACCGTGCAATGGTCGGTGATGGGTGCCCAGAGCACCTTGAGCGCGTAGGGCAGCCTGGCCAGCGACAGTCGTCCGATGTCGACCACGTTCCATGCCGCCGCGCTGGCCCAGGTGGGCGCCACGTTGAAGGCCATCTCCAGCGGCACGCCGCCGGCGTAGCCCAGCGCGAGCAGCACCAGCATGGGCCGCTGCAGGTAGAGGGGCGGTCGGGTGGGCGGGGAGGGGACCGGCCGCTGCATCCACGCGAAGATAGGGCCGTCCGGATGCAAAGAACCCCCGGAGGGCGTGACTCCGAGGGTTCCAGGAGTCTCCGCGGCCGAAGCACGCGGAGCGATGCGAAAGTCGGTGGGTCCCCGTGTCGGCGGGGCAAGTGTCAGAAAGTATCAAAAATCTGAATCATGTCCATGGCCGTGAAGGGACAAACCCGCCGGATTGCTCGGGTACGGTCCGGTCCACAAGGTTCTCGGTCGCTTCAGGCTTGTCGGGCGCTTCGACGGACGATCCGGTGCTCCCGCATCTCGCGAAGGGTCACGTCGCGGAACATGCACAGGGCCACCTGCGACCGGGTGCCGCGGCGTGTGGCCTGGCCCTTGCGACAGAGCCGCTGCATCTGGTCCACCAGCCGGCCGAACGCCTTCAGGCCCGCCTCGTCGAGCCAGGTCAGGTCAAAGAGAAAGGCGCGCTGCGCGCCGGGTGTCGTCCACACCGGAGCCCCTTCGAACATCAGGCCCATGCGCCGGGCCCGAGCCGCGACGTTGTGCAGCATCATCCCCGCCAGCTCGGCCGCGCGAAGCGTTCCAACGCCGGTGCCGGGATCCACAGGCTGCACGCGCATCATCGGTCCGCAGGCGTAGGTGGTCCGAGTCCGACCACCGCGCGGCGACCGGGAGACGATCAGGAACCCGGCCTCCACCAGTGGGCCCAGATGCGGGTACAGCGAGCTGGCCGAGCGCCCGGTGATCTCGGCGATCTCCTGCACACTGGCCTGACGAAGGCCCTCCATCACCATCAGGATCTGAAGCCGATGCGGCGACCCGGCGGCCTTCCACTGTTCCGGGCCCCAGCATCGGGGCCTGCGGGCTCGGGCTCGCGCGGATGGCTTGAGGGCCGCGGCCATGGGACCAAGGGTAACGCTGCGGTCACGGCTCGACCACGGGTTCCCGGGGCCCTTGTGCCGAACCGTGGCACCGTGGATCCTTGCGGACCATGCAGGCCTACACCGGATTGCTGGGCATGTGCGTGATCCTGGCCGTGGCGGCGCTGCTCTCCACCGATCGCCGGCGCATCGACATGCGGACGGTGGTGGTCGGTGTGGCGATGCAGTTTGCCCTGGCGTGGCTGCTGCTGCGATTCGAGCCCGTTGCGGCGGCGCTCAAGGCCCTGGCCACGGGGGTGACCCGCGTGATCGCCTTTGCGGACGCGGGCAGCGCCTTCATCTTCGGCAAGGTCAGCGATGAGGGCGGCCCATGGGGATTCATCTTCGCGGTGAAGGTGCTGCCCATCATCGTGTTCTTCGCCTCGCTGATGGCGGTGCTCTATCACGTGGGGCTGATGCAGCGCGTGGTGGCGGCACTGGCCTGGTGCCTGCGACGCTCGCTGGGAATCAGCGGCGCCGAGGCGCTCTCCGCGGCGGCCAACATGTTCGTGGGCCAGACCGAGGCGCCGCTCACCGTGCGGCCCTTCGTGCCGGGCATGACCCGCTCCCAGCTGATGACCATCATGACCGGCGGTTTCGCCACCATCGCCGGCAGCGTGATGGGGGCGTACATCGTGCTGGTGGGTGGCCCGCTCGAGGCGGATCGGGTGATGGTGGCCACGCACTTCATGACCGCGAGCGTGATCAGCGCGCCCGCGGGCATCGTGATGGCCAAGATGATGGTCCCCGAGACCGAGCCGGTGGCCGCGGAGTCGCTCGCCGAACTGGGGCGGCTGCCCCGCACGACGGCCAACGTGATGGATGCGGCGGCGGAGGGCGCAGCCGACGGGTTGCGGCTTGCCCTGAACGTGGGGGCCATGCTCATCGCCTTCGTGGCCCTGCTGGCGTTGCTCAACTGGCCGCTGGCGGCGATGAGCGAATGGCCGGGCGTGGCGGCGTGGCGGGCCGAGCGTGGGCTGCCGGTCTTCACGTTCCAGAATCTGCTGGGCTGGCTGTTCACGCCGCTGGCCTGGTGTCTGGGAGCGGGCGCGGACGCCTCCAAGCTCGGTTCGCTCATGGGCCAGCAGGTCATCGCCACCGAGTTCGTGGCCTACGCGGATCTGGCCCAGAGCATGCGAGCGGGCACCATCTCGCCGCGTGCGGCGCAGGTGGCCACGTTCGCGCTCTGCGGATTCGCCAACCTGCCATCGATCGCGATCCAGATCGGCGGACTGGGTGCCATGGCTCCGCAGCGACGGGGCGACATCGCGGCGCTGGGCCTGCGCGCCATGACCGCCGGGGCGATGGCCTGCTGGATGACCGGCGCGGTGGCCGGGGTGCTGCTTCCCTGGCCGACCGGCTAGGCACGGCTTGACCGTCGTGGCAAGGTCACCCGCCGCATCAGCACGCTGGCGGCGGCTGTCTCGCTCAGCGGCACCGTGACGCCGCGGGATGCCCGGACCACGATGGTGCCCGCACCCGGCTCCACGGCATGCACGCGCAGCGAGGTGCCGATGTCGAGCCCGTGCCGGCGAAGGAACCGAAGCGTGGGCTCACGCTGGTCCAGCACGCGAGCCACGGTGCCGCGGTCGCCCTTGCGACAGGTGGACAAGGGCACGAGTGCCGGCTCGCGCATGCGGCCGTCGGCGCCCGGAATCGGATCGCCATGGGGGTCGAAGGCGGGGTGCCCCAGATGGCGGTCCAGGGCATCCAGCACGCGCGGCGAGATGGCATGCTCCAGCCGCTCGGCCTCGGCATGCACCTGCGACCAGTCCATGCCGAGCGTGCGAACCAGGAACACCTCCACCAGACGGTGCCGCCGAAGGATGTCGAGCGCCGCGCGGCGACCGGCGGCCGTGAGCGACACGCCACCGAACCGCTCGTAGCGGACCAGGCGGGCCCGAGCGAGCTTCTGGATCATGCTGGTGGCGGTGCCGGTGGTCACGCCCACCACGGCAGCGATGCGCGACATGGCCGCCTCGGCGGTCGCCGACTCGGCGGCCAGGGCAAAGATGGCCTTCAGGTAGTTCTCGGCGGTTTCGGTGGCCACGAGCCCATGGTAGCCGTGCCTTGACATGGATGGCTCGCACGGCATAGTTTGAATCATCAAACTCTCGCGACCCGTGGGGTCGTGGAAAGGCATGGCATGCAGGCAGGCCGGACCAGCATGGTCACGTGGTGGCTCGGGGTGGCGGTGGTGGCCTGCGCGTCCCTGATCGCCGCATGCGAGCGCCCCGCTGCGGCGCCCGGAGCGGGGCGCCTGCGGGTGGTGGCCACCACGGGCATGCTGGGTGACGCCGTGCGCGCCATCGGCGGCGACCGGGTCGAGATCACCACGCTGATGGGTCCAGGTGTGGATCCGCATCTCTACAAGGCATCACCCGGTGACGTGCGAGACATCGGGCAGGCCGACGTGCTGGTGGTGAACGGCCTGCATCTGGAGGGTCGGCTGGCCGAGGCGATCGAGCGTGCCGGCGCAGGTCGGCAGGTGCTCGCCGTGGCCGAGGCATTGCCGCGCGAGCGCCTGCGGCAGGCCCCGGACGCTCCGGGGCAGCCCGATCCGCATGTGTGGTTCGACGTCTCGCTGTGGCATGACGCCATGCCCAGCATCGCCACCACGCTGGCCGCCGCGGATCCGGCGGGTGCCCCGGCCTATCGTGCCGCCTGCGCCGAGTACCAGGAGCGCCTTGCGGCCGTGCATGACTACGCACGGGCCGTGCTCGCGACCATTCCCCCCGAGCGACGCGTGCTGGTCACGGCCCATGACGCGTTCGGCTACATGGGCCGCGCCTATGGGCTGGAGGTGCTCGCCATCCAGGGCCTCAGCACGGACAGCGAGGCCAGCCTTCGCGACATCAACGCGTTGGTGGACACGCTGGTGGTTCGGGGCATCCCGGCCGTCTTCGTGGAGAGCAGCGTGCCACCCAAGACCGTGCAGGCCCTGATCGAGGGCTGTCGGGCGCGAGGCCATCGCGTGGAGCTCGGAGGCGAACTGCACGGTGACGCGCTCGGATCGCCCGGAACCCCAGCTGGCGACTACGTGGGCATGGTCGTGCACAACGTGGAGACGATCGCGCGGGCGCTGGGTGGGACGGTGCCTGTGGATCGGCCGGTGTTCCCCGACGCGCGCCCGTCCTTGGCGACAGCCCCCGAGGGAGGCTCGTGAGCGAGACCGCGACGTTGGTCGACTCGGTGAGCATGGAGGTGCACGACCTCACCGTGGCGTACCAACGCCGACCGGTGCTGTGGGATGTGGACGTGTCGCTGCCCACGGGCCGGTTGATCGCCATCGTGGGCCCCAACGGCGCGGGCAAGAGCACGTTGCTCAAGGCGGCCTTGGGGCTGGTGCCGCTGGCCAGCGGCCACGTGCGTCTCTTCGGCAAGCCGTTGTCCCAGGTTCGGGACCGCGTGGGCTATGTGCCGCAGCGCGAGTCGGTGGACTGGGACTTTCCGGTGGATGCGCTCGACGTGGTGCTGATGGGTCGATCCGGCCGGTTGGGCTGGATCCGCCGTCCGGGCCGCGCGGATCGCGACCTCGCCACGGCATGCCTGGAACAGGTGGGCATGGCCGCCTTCGCGCGCCGCCAGATCGGCCAGCTCAGTGGGGGGCAGCAGCAGCGCGTGTTCCTGGCCCGCGCCCTGGCCCAGCAGGCGGACCTGTACCTGATGGACGAGCCCTTCGCGGGTGTGGACGCGGCCACGGAACGCTCGATCGTGGAGGTGCTGCATCAACTGCGCGGGCAGGGCCGCACCGTGATCGCCGTGCACCACGACCTGCAGACCGTGCGGTCGTACTTTGACCATGTGGTGCTGCTGAACATGCGGCTTGTGGCGGCCGGGCCCGTGGACCGTGTCTTCACCCCCGAGAATCTGCAGCGAACCTACGGCGGCCGCCTGACGGTGCTGGACCAGGTGGCCGAGGCCGTGCGTCGTGGTCCGAAGCCATGACCTCCATGGAATCCTGGCTCCGGCTCGTGACGCTGCAGGACGCCAACACCCGCGTCGTGCTGCTGGGCACCATGGTGCTGGGTGTGGCGTGTGGCGTGGTGGGCGTGCTGGCAGGCCTCCGAGGAAGGGCGCTTGCTGGCGATGCGGTGGCCCACGCCGCGCTGCCGGGGGTCTGCGTGGCCTACCTGGTGTTCGGTGACGGGCATTTCGGCACACTGCTGCTGGGCGCCCTGGCCGTGGGGCTGCTGGCGGCGGCAGGCATCGGTGCGGCACGTGCCGTGCCGCGGCTCAAGGAGGACTCGGTCACCGCCATCGCCATCGGGGGATTCTTCGGCGCGGGCCTGACGCTGTCCCGCCTCGCCCAGGATCGGCCTGGGGGACATCGAGCGGGGCTCGACGGTTTCATATTCGGAAAGGCCGCCAGCATGGTGGCCTCGGATGCATGGACCATCCTGGCGGTGGCCGCGATGGTGGTGTGCGTGGTGGCCTTGCTCCGCAAGGAGTTCACCCTGCTCTGCTTTGACCAGTCGTTCGCGGCAGGATTGGGATGGCCGATTCGCTGGCTGGACCAGTTGCTCATGCTGCTGGTGTGCCTGTGCGTGGTGGCGGGGTTGCCCGCGGTGGGTGTGGTGCTGGTGGTGGCGCTGCTGGTGATTCCCGCCGCGGCGGCCCGTTTCTGGACGCATCGCATCCGGACCATGCTGGCGGTGGCCGCCTTGCTGGGGGCGCTCAGCGCGCTGCTGGGTACGGCCGTGAGCGCCACCTTGCCCGCGCCGGCCGGGACCGGCGCGCGCGGCTGGCCCACCGGCCCGCTGGTGGTGCTCGTGGCGGCGGCCTTGTTCGTGGTATCGCTGCTGGCCGCGCCGGATCGCGGGTTGGTGGTGCGGGCCGTGCGAGCCTGGGGCATGCGACGGCGGGTGGCCCTGCAGCATCTGCTGCGTGACGTGTACGAGCGTCTGGAGGCCGCGGGAGATCCGGGCGGGGTGTGGTCGCCCAGGTCGCTCTCCCGCAATCGCGTGGATGCCGTGGCGCTCACCCGCGCGCGTGCGGCGGGACTGGTCCGGCGTGACGGGGAAGGATGGCGGCTCACCGATCGCGGCCAGGCCGAGGCGCGGCGCGTGGTGCGTGCACACCGCCTGTGGGAGCTGTGGTTGATCGAGCATGCCGACATCGCGCCGGACCATGTCGATCGCGACGCCGATGAGTTGGAGCACGTGCTGCCGCCCTCGGTGCTCGCCGCGCTGGAGACACGGTTGCGTCAGGGCCCGGCCACCATGCCGGCCTCGCCCCATCCCATCACGCTTGACGGGCACGGCCCCGGAGAGGCGCCTTGAGCCTGACCTCGGGCGACGTGTGGACCATGGCCACGGCGGCCTGCTGCAGCGTGGCGTGCGGCACGATCGGCTGCTTCCTGGTGCTGCGTCGCCTCTCCCTGCTCGGCGACGCCATCGCGCACGCCATCCTGCCGGGGCTGGCGGTGGCGTTCCTGCTCTCGGGCACGCGCGATCTGGCTCCGATGCTGGCAGGGGCGGTCGTGGCCGGACTGCTCACCGCGGCACTCTCCGCAGGCTTGCAGCGCTGGGGTGGCGTGGAGCCGGCGGCGGCCATCGGCGTGGTGTTCACCACGTTGTTCGCGCTGGGCGTGGTGCTGATCAGCCTGGTGGCGCGCAGCGTGGACCTGGATCCAGGCTGCGTGCTGTACGGGCTGCTGGAGTTCGTGCCGCTGGACACGGTGACGGTGGCGGGCGTGCCGATGCCGCGCACCTTCCTGTGGCTGGCCGGCATGATGCTGGTCAACCTTCTGGCGATCGGGGTGTTCTTCCGCGAGCTTCGCCTGGTCAGCTTTGATCCGGCCCTGGCGGCGGCCATGGGCATCTCGGTGGGTCTGGTGCATCACGGGCTGCTGGCGCTGGTCACGGCCACGGCGGTGGTGAGCTTTGAGGCCGTGGGATCGATCCTGGTGGTGATCATGCTCGTGGCACCCGGCGCCACGGCGCACCTGCTCGCGGAACGACTGGCCATCATGGTGGTGATCGCCGCCGCCGTGGCGGCATCGGCGGCGATGCTGGGATGCCTGGCGGCGATCTGGCTGGACACCTCGGTGGCGGGCATGATCGCCATGGCCAGCATGGGTATCTTCGCGGCGGCCACGCTGGTGGCCCCGAGGCATGGCGTGGTGGCTCGGTGGAGTCGCACCCGAAGGTCCTCGTTGCAGACAACTCCCTGACCCATGCCTCTCCCATTCCTGCTGCTGTCGCTGTGCCTGCAGGCGGCCGCCTCCGAGGCTTCACAGGCTTCGCAGGCCGCACCGGCCACCTCGGATCGTGACGCGCCTCGTGACGAGTCCCAGCGCAACCGGCCGGCGCGGCCGCCCGCGTCCCATCCCGCTTCGGCGCGTCCGCCCGAGGCGCACGAGCTTCCACAGCCCAGGCCGGAGCCCATTCTGACCGCCGGGCCCCAGTCACCCTCCATCTCGCCTGCAGTGGAGGAACCTGCATGGCCGTGGAGGGCGGACACGCTCACCGGGGACTGGGGAGGCTGGCGTACGCAACTGCAGGATGCGGGACTGGTGCTCACCGCCACGGCCACGATGGACCTGACCACCGTCATGGGCGGCACGCCCCGAGACGGCTTCGTGATGCCATACCTGGTGGACATGAACCTCTCGATGAACCTGGAGCGTCTGGTGGGTTGGCACGGCGGGACGGTGTTCCTGGACTTTCAGCAGGCGGGCTCCACGGCACTGACGACCGATTTCGTGCCGGACTTCTGGGGCTTCAACTCGATCTATCCGTTCGCCGAGAACTTCACCCAGCTCAGCCAGTACTGGATCAGCCAATCCTTCGCGGACGGTGCGCTCTCGATCAAGTTCGGCAAGATCGACGCCAATGCCGACTTTGCGGTGAGCTACCAGAACCTGCTGTTCATCAACACGGCCGCGTACATGCCGGCCACCATCGCGACGGACCTGCCGACCTACCCGTTCCAGGCGGGGGGCACCGAGGTGATCTGGAAGGCGACCGACTGGCTCACGGGCAAGTTCGGCTTCTTTGACGGATCCACCAACTGGTTCGATCCGCAGACCGGGGAGGCGGGCACCAACACAAGCCAGCGCGGACTGGCCACGTACCTGTGGGACAACCCTGGCAGCTACTTCCTGATCGGCGAGGTGGACGCCACATGGTCGATCGGCGATCTGGACGGCTTCTTCGGCGCTGGCTGGTTCGAGCAGACGGGTCCGTCGGCCTTTGGACCGCAGGCGGATGTCTCCCCCTTGCCCACGGCTCAAGGCGTGCAGAGTCCGTGGGGCCTGTACGGCTCGCTTTCGCAGGACCTGTTTCGATCGGGCGGCAGGGACGATCCCGGCACGTTGACCGCCTTCGGCCAGTTCGGATGGAGTCCCCCGGACCGCAACGCCGTGCACTGGTCCCTGGCCGGAGGCCTGGAGTGGCAGGGCATGCTGCAGGAACGCCCCGACGACACGCTTGGGCTGATGGTGGCGTATGCGCACTTCTCCAGCGATCCCCTGATCTCGCCGAGCGTGGGCGAGGGCGAGTTCGTGGTGGAAGGCTTCTACAACATCCAGCTCACCCCGTGGTTGGCCATCCAGCCGGACCTGCAGTACATCCATCAGCCCAACACGGATCCTGCCGCGTCGATCGAGGACGCGTGGATCCTCACCTTCCGGGTGTCGATGACCTTCTGATGGCGGCGAGGCGTTTCAGGGCCGCGCCAACCGCCAACGCATGCCCAACGTGCTCTGCACCGGCGGATGGGCCACCGAGATGCGGAAGCATGCGCATGCCTCGAGTGGCACGCCCATCTGGCGGGCCTGGTGACGAAGCACCTCGGTGAGCGCCGGTCGGGCCGGCGACAGGGCCTCGGGCAGGAACGTCGGCTCCGGGCACTCCATCGCGTCGAGCAGCGGCAGCCGCATCACCCCGCATCCCGGCTCGGCTCCCGGGATCCGACTCGCTGCCGAGAAGTACACGGGCAGGGGATCACCGTCGCGGAGCACGTCATGGTGCAGGAGCACCTGCAAGACCAGGTGTGCCACCGGATAGCGGATCGTGGTCTGCAATGCCGCGATGCGGTCGCTGGCGGTGGCGCGCATGGGTCCGCGAGCCACCACGCGCTCGGCGAACGCCAGCCGCATCCGGCGACCGATCGCCGGTCCGCGGCCCGCCAGCTCGACCAGATGCCGCGCACCCGACTGCACCATGCGCAGGCACGCCCGGTCCTCCCGGGTCACGACCTCGTCGACCAGAAGGCCATGGAGGGGCCCGGCACGTTCATCGACGGGCATCATGGTGGCACCGTCGACGCGCGTGTCGGCCGGATCCTCGGCCGTGGTGTCGAAGCGTTGCATGGGCACGTAGATCGGCCACGGGGCGCCCTCGCGGGTGCGGGTGAAGCCCTCGAAAAGCGAGGCGTAGCCCAGATCCACCCATCCGCTTCGCTCGGTGGAGGGCACCACCATGAAGCTGGCCACCGCCGCGAGGCCGTGCATGCCCATCGTGATTCCGTGGCCGCGGTACGTGATCAGTCGAGCCCGTCGGAGCAGGGCACGGTCGAGGCCGACGCTCCGGCTCTCCGCAACCGCGGCCGACAGCGTGAGTCGGTCCATGCCGCTCAGGGCCAGCTCGGCATCGACGGCCGCCATCGCACTTCGGATCGCCTCCACATGATCGGGCGGGCTTCCGGCCTGGGACAGTGCCTGCAGCACCATGCGTCGGCCCCGTGAGCCAGGGAGCAACGGCAATGCCTCGGCGGGATCCGTGGCGTGGGCGATGCGGTAGACCTTCCACGCCAAGGACTTGTCCAGATTCAGCTGTCGGCCCAGTGCCCTGGGACCCTGCGGGAATGGAGCAAGACCGGCCATGGCGCGGGTGAGCGCCGAGGAAAGTTCGGCCATGCATGCGACCGTCTGGTCGGTCAGGCGGGCAACGGGGTCCGGCCCCGGTGGCGTTGCGATGGGCGCTGGCACGTGGGCGGGCACCATGTGTCGAAGCAGCCTACCGCTAGACTGCGGCGCAAGGACTCCAGTTCGTGCATGCCAGCCGGATCCAACGCTTCGGAAGGTGCGCCGGTCCGCTGGCGGGCCTGGCAGCGCTGCTGTGGACCCATCCGGACATGGCGGGTCGCGGCAGTCTGGGTGCCGATGCATCGTGGGTTCTGGCGTTGGTTGTCTGGATGGCCGTCTGGTGGCTCTGCGAGGCCGTGGACCTGGCGGTGACGGCCCTCCTGCCCGTGGTGGTGCTGCCGCTGCTGGGCGTGGGTTCGTTCCAGGATGTGGCGGCCTCGTATGCGGACAACATCATCTTCCTGTTCGCCGGCAGCGCCGTGATGGGGCTGGCCCTGGATCGTCACGGCGTGAGTGCCCGCTTCGTGCAGTTGCTGCTGCAGGCATGTGGCACCCGCCCAGCTCTCGTGGTGGCCGTGATGATGCTGGCGTCCACGCTGATGAGCGGGTTCATCAGCAACATGGCCACCACGGTGACCATGCTTCCACTGGCCCTCGGGGTGGCGGGCCGAGCCATGCCCGCTCTCGGTGCCGGCGATGACCAGGCGGAGCGAGGTCGGCGTCACTTCGGGATCGCGGTCCTGCTGGCCGTGGCCTATGGCTCCACCATCGGCGGCATGGCCACGGTCATCGGGACCGCGCCCAACGCCATCGCCGCCAACTATCTGCAGGCCAACGGGCATGCGATGGACTTCGCCGCATGGGCCCGCGTGGGCTATCCGCTCACCCTCACGCTGGCGCCACTGGCGGCCGTCGTGATGCTGTGGATGCTGCCTGTGCGGGGCATCGCGCTGCGTGACCCGCTCGAAGGCGAGCACGGCGTCCTGGGAACGGCGGGTTGGGTCACCGCGGCCGTGTTCGTGCTGGTGGTGGCTGTCTGGAGCACGTCACCCGTGTGGCCCGGCGGCTGGAAGCCAGCAGGGCTGACCGACGGCGGCGTGGCCATCGCGGCGGCGGTACTGCTGCTGACACTGCCGGCGCGGGATGGTTCCGGCGAACGCGTGGTCCCATGGCAGGCGACCCGCGAGCTGCCCTGGGGCGTGTTCCTGCTGTTCGGTGGAGGGTTGGCCCTGAGCGAGGCCATGCAGCGGTCAGGCCTGGCCGATGCGGTTGGGGCCTCGGTGGCTCAACTGGGTGTGCTGCCGCAGCCGATCGCCGTGGCGCTGGTGGCGGCCGGGCTGAACGTGGCCAGCGAGGTGGCCAGCAACACGGCACTCACCGCCACGGCGGTGCCCATTCTGGGTGCGGTGGCGCCGCAGCTTGGACTGTCCGTGCCGGTCATGGCGATCACGGCTGCACTGGGGGCTTCCTGCAGTTTCATGCTGCCTGTTGGTACGCCACCCAATGCCCTGGTCTACGCCACGGGCCGCGTTCCACAGGGTGTCATGATCCGCGTGGGTCTGCTGCTGAACGTGTTGGCGGTGCTGGCCATCACCGTCTGGGTCCTGGCGATCATCTAGGTCCAGGGTGCCAGACGCAGGGTGACAGAACCTATGATGCGGGACATCGTGGCCCCCAAACCCAAGCCCGTCGCCCGCAGATCGTCGGCATCCATCGATCGGGGTGCGTCGACCGCGTGGACCTTCCTGAGCAACCATGCGCACGTGCTGCTGCTGCTGGCCCGCGATCCCGAGATCCGACTGCGCGACGTGTCCGAGCGCGTGGGCATCACCGAGCGGGCGGTGCAGCGGATCGTGGCGGATCTGGAGTCGGCTCGCTACATCGAGCGGGAGCGTCAGGGACGCCGCAACCGCTACCGCGTGCATCCCGAGATGCCGCTGCGGCATCCCGTGGAGGCCCATCGTCGCATCGGCAGTCTGATCGCCATGGTGATCGACGGCTGAGGGGCCTTCAGCGTCAGGTTCGCCCGCCGGCGCGCCACAACCACGCCCCGGGTGTTCGCGACTCGAGCACGCGTTCCAGTGGATCGTGTGTTCCAACGTGCCCGGCATCGCCAAGATCCACCGACCACAGGTCGGCGCACGCTGCGTTGCGGCCGGTGGGCAGCGTCACGCGTGCCGGATCCAGCTGCAGCGCCCGGGCTCCGTGCACGGTCGCCATCGTCAGCAGTTGCCGCGCGTCGGTGCCGTCGCGGCGCCGCAGCAGGCGCATCTCGTCCAGCACCGAGATGGTGGGCGAATCGCCCAGAACGATGGCACTGTCGGTGCCCAGCGCCACAGGCAGGCCCGCATCCAGCATGGCTCTGTAGGCGTGGGGCGCATGTCCGGCCTGCGGATGGCCGAACCATGCGCTGGCCCGGGGGCAGTACACCGGGATCGGGGTCCGGTCGCGGCCCACGGTGGCGGCCAGCATCTCCATCGAGGCCGCGTCCAGGTAGTTGAGGTGCACCAGCGATGCATGGGCGTTGGCCAGCAAGGGCAGCAGACGCTGGATTGGTGCGGCACCCCATCCACGCAGCTCCGGCGTCCATGCACCCACGCTCTTGAGCAGGTCCGCGAAGGGCCCCGTGCCATGCCGCACAAACTGCAACTCCTCGAGCGTCTCGGACAGGTGGGTCGTCAGCGGCAGGCCCAGTTCCACGGCGATGGCGTAGATCGTGTCGTCGCACGAGTAGGGCGCATGCGGACTCACGCCCAGACAAATGCCATCGCCACGTGATGCCACCTGATCGAGGAGCCCTCCCAGGAACCGGGCGCCACGGCCCGACGCGTGCCCGATGCCGAACACCTCCACGTAGGACACGCCCTGGATGCCGGCGTCCGAGGCCACGGCTCGCAGGGCGTCGACCGCCGTCACGCCGAAGTTTCCCGCGATGTCGCCGATGAATCCGGTCCCACCCGCCACCGATCGACGAACGCCCTCCTGCACGGCTGCGGTGATCGCCTGGGGTGTCTCAGGTCGCCGCTGGCGGATCTGGCCGGCCCAGTGGGCGAAGTCGGTCGTGGGATCCATGGGCCCCACGCCGGTCAGGTCCAGGTGGGCATGAGCGTTCACCAGCGGGGGTAACACCACCACCCCTGGCAGCTCGATGACCGGCGTGTGCAGGTGGCCGACGGCCTCGGGTCGATCCACGGTCACCGGGCCGCTGGCATCCAGCAGCACCGTGGCCGGACGCACCAGGCGGGTGGCGTCGGCGGCCGCCGCGACGTGCAGGCGGATCTGCCGGGCGGAGGTGGTTGCGATCCGCCGGGGCAGATCGGGCAGCAGGAGGGGGGTCACGCACCAAGGATCCTAAGGAGGCCGGCGAGGCATGGGACTCGTCGGGCCCGGACCACACGAATCGGTGAGTCAAGACCACGATCATCTGGATCCGGCACCGAGTGGGCCGACCCGTGATGGCCCAGGCTCTGGGATTTCGTTTCACCCTGCAGAGGGGTTGGAGCGTCGCCATGGCGTACGGCGACCGGTGGAATCGGGCCGAGTGCCGACGGTTTCGGTTGATTTCGGTGTTGAAAGCCCACCGGGAGTGGGCAATTGCTGGGCCAAGGCCCAAAGGAAGATCCGATGCGAAACAGTCAGATTGCAACGCTTGGCGCGGTCGCCGCTTTCGTGCTGGCAGGCTCCGCCTCCGCCCAGTATTTCGACTCGTTCTCGACCAGCTGGCTCCCGAGTGGCGCCCAGTCCGGCACGCTCGCCGGAACGGTCGACATGCAGAACGGGTGGACCACCCGCGATGCGTTCACCAGCGCGACCACGGTTGGCAAGTGGGACCAGCAAGTGATGCAGGTCAATGACGCGAATGGGAGCCGCAAGGTGTTCCGGATGTCGAACGCGATCACGAGCAGCACCTACTCGTCGCAGGTGTTCTCGGCCGTCTCCGGGCAGGTGGCGGGCGAGTCGGGTTCGGCGCTCTGGAATGACCGAGGAACCAATGGCTCGGCGCCGCTGAACCCGTTGGGCTATGGCGCCTATGCAGCTTCGGACTCGTTCTACAGCAAGGTCGCGTTTCGTTCCGCGACCGGCGCGGCTCAGACCGGCCTCTCGCTGACGCTCTCGGCAAGCGCCAAGCAGAGCAGCGCCCGCATGACGTGGCTCAACCTTCAGGACACCGGCGCCGGGTTCAACGTGAACTTCTACGATGCGGGCGCCAACGGAACGTTCGCACCCGCCTCCACCACCATCGCCTCCGGCCTGTCCTACGCCGACCTGCACACCCTGGAGATGGGCATCACGTTCGTCAACGGCGTGAACACGGTCGGCGGTCAGGTGTTCGGCAACGACATCGTGCGCATCTGGCTCAACGGATCGCTCATCCACACGGGAACGACGTACGAGTCGTACTACTACTCAAACGCCTCCGAGCGAAATGCGATTGGCACCCCCAACGCCCCGCGGCTCCAGGCGGTCGACTCGATGCTGTTCCGGTCGGCGGGCACTGCCGCATCGGGCACCTCAGGGAATGGGTTCTATTTCGAGGATTTCGCGATCGGCAACACCATCGTTCCGGCCCCCGGCGCCATGGCACTGCTCGGTGCGGCCGGCCTGATCGCGGTTCGCCGTCGCAAGGCCTGAGTCGCTCCACCTTGTCGCATCTCCCCGCCGCGGAACCGCGGCGGGTTCCACCTCCCAGCCCCTCGGCGCGCGATCGCCGGGGGGCTTTGCCATGGGCCCCGTCGGCTGATGTCGGATGGGGGCGATGCGAGACGGCCTGCGATCACATGCCCGCGAGCTTGCTGATCAGTTCCGCCCGCCGATGCACACCCAACTTGGCGTGCAACCGGCGCATCACCGTTCCCACGGTGTTGGGTGACAGCCCAAGTTGCATGGCGATCTCGCCTCGCGTGCGTCCATCGCGGAGAGCCACGGCAACCTGACGTTCCCGCGGCGTGAGGGCATGCAGGCCGCCGCCGCCCGGGAACTGCTTGAGCCGGCCCATCATGCTGCGTGGTAGGGCAAAGATGGGAGGACTTGGCAGCAGGGGTGTCTCCAGCGGAACCAGATTCATCCCCAGGGCAAAGTTGCACATGTCGGTTTCCACAGCGTCCGCTGGAGGTGCGGCCTGCGTCAACTGCATCAGGTACTCGGCCACGGCGTGCAGCCTTTGCCCAAGTCCCCTGAGCTGATCGGCGTTCAGTCGACACTTCAACCGGGTCTGATGCCAGCCCAGGCCCGGTTCCCCGTCCAGTCGCTCCGGGGGCTTTCGCTGGAGGGCCGTCTGAACATCCGCCGTGGCACGGGACTGAAACGCAAGGATGGCGGCGCACTCCGAAGGATCACGGCTGTCAAAGGCCACCAGGATCCGCTGACACGTGGCCTGGTAGGCCGGCAGGGTGCGAGGCGCACGGGCTCGAACGTGTCGGACCAATCCGACCGCGGCCAGGCTGTCGATGGCCTGAAGCAGTCTGGTCTGCGAGAGGCCGGATCGGTTGACGAGCGCCTGCAGCGTGATCGGCGCGCGATGCCTTCGCAGCAACTCAAATACACCGCCATGCACCGGATCGCTCAACGCCGCGATCGCAACTGCATTCCGGATGTCGATCGTGAGGGCCTGAGAGGGCGTTTCGATCATTGGGGCCAGCGATCACCGCCGCGTCCCGGACCGACGGACTCCTCAAAATCGTAACCTGCTCAGGGGATGCGTCCGTCTCGAAGGCGGGGACTTCCGCGAATTTTGGCATGGATCACATGAACATGCGATCCATCCGCGATCGTCGGCCCCATGGGCTACGCCGCCAGCAGCAGCAGCGTTCCCACGCAGAGCACGAAGTAGGGGACCAGAGATGCCGCGCCCGCGTAATCCTTGGCCATGCGTTGCCCCAGGAACAGCATCACCACGTTGAGCGTGGCCAGTCGCGCACCCCAGAGCGCCGCGCCGGGCTCCGCCCGCTGCTGCAGCAACTGCAGCACACCCACGCCACACAGCGCTCCGGCCAGCACCTCGGTGACGGTGATGGTGATCAGCATCGGCAGCACGGCGCCGCGCAGCGGCGTCTTGGCAAAGTGACCGCTCAGCCAACCCAGGTTGCCACCAAAGTCGAGCACCTTGTCCAGTCCGGACTGCAGGAAGAGGATGGCCAGCATGAGCGTGGCCATGACTTGCGCAAATGGCAGGGGCTGGAGCATTTCCTCGAGCATGTTCACAGCGTAGCGGCGGGGCCGCGTGGGTGGCCTTCGGGGTTGTCCGGTGCCTCGGTGACTGCGGCCGTGCTAACCTTGTTCTCCCGCTCAGCTTTCCAAGACAAGGAGTTCATCCATGAGCACCGCCGCCTCCAAGTGCCCGTTCTCGGGATCGTTCCAGCGCAACACGGCCGAAGGCGCCACCAACCGCATGTGGTGGCCGAATCAGCTCGATCTGACGCCGCTGGCCCGCAACAGCCCCAGGAGCGACCCCATGGGCGGCGACTTCGACTATCGCGACGCGTTCCAGTCCCTCGACCTGGATGCGGTCCGAAGCGATCTTCGCGTGCTCATGACCGACTCGCAGCCTTGGTGGCCCGCCGACTGGGGCCACTACGGTCCCTTCTTCATCCGCATGGCCTGGCACAGCGCGGGCACGTACCGCGTGAGTGACGGTCGTGGTGGTGGCGGCTCCGGCATGCAGCGGTTCGCCCCGCTGAACAGCTGGCCCGACAACGCCAACCTGGACAAGGCTCGGCGGCTGCTCTGGCCAATCAAGCGCAAGTATGGCCGCAAGCTCTCGTGGGGCGACCTGATGATCCTGGCCGGCAACGAGGCGCTCGACTCGATGGGCCTCAGGACCTTCGGCTTTGGCGGCGGCCGCGAGGACCTGTGGGAACCCGACACAACCTACTGGGGGAGCGAGCGTCAGTGGCTGGCGGACAAGCGGTACGAGGGCGACCGCGTGCTGGAGAACCCGCTCGCCGCGGTGCAGATGGGACTGATCTATGTCAACCCCGAGGGCCCGGGTGGCAACCCCGATCCCATCGCCGCGGCCCGCGACATCCGCGAGACGTTCGCACGCATGGCCATGAACGACGAGGAGACCGTGGCGCTGATCGCCGGTGGTCACACCTTCGGCAAGACGCACGGCGCGGCGGACCCGGGCAAGTTCGTCGGCCGCGAGCCCGAGGGCGCCGCCCTGCAGGAGATGGGGCTGGGCTGGAAGAACAGCTTCGGCTCTGGACATGGGTCCGCCACCATCACCAGCGGTCTCGAGGGAGCCTGGACCGCCACGCCCACCAGGTGGGATAACGGCTACTTCGACCTGCTGTTCAAGTACGAGTGGAAACTCACCAGGAGTCCCGCCGGCGCGCACCAGTGGATTCCCACGGATCCGGCCGCCGCCACGCTGGTCCCTGATGCGCACGACCCGTCGCGGCGTCACGCGCCGGTCATGCTCACCACCGACCTGTCGCTGCGCATGGATCCCGCCTACGAGAAGGTCTCGCGGCGCTTTCACAAGGATCCGGCCGCGTTCGCCGATGCCTTCGCGCGAGCGTGGTTCAAGCTCACCCACCGTGACATGGGCCCGAAGTCGCGTTACCTGGGCAAGCTGGTTCCAAAGGAAGATCTGATCTGGCAGGATCCGGTGCCGGCCGCTGTGGGCGAGCCCATCGACGCGCGGGACATCGCCGCGCTCAAGACCAAGGTGCTCGCGAGCGGCCTGAGCATCTCGCAGCTGGTGACCACCGCATGGGCTTCCGCAAGCAGCTTCCGCGGCACGGACAAGCGAGGGGGTGCCAACGGCGGGCGCATCCGGCTCGCGCCCCAGAAGGACTGGGCCGTGAACAATCCCGCGGGACTCGCCATGGTGCTCAAGGCGCTCGAGGGCATCCGGAAGGAGTTCAATGCGGGTGCACGAAAGGTGTCCATGGCGGACCTGATCGTGCTGGCCGGTTGTGCGGCGGTGGAGAAGGCCGCGAAGGATGCGGGTATCTCCGTCGCCGTGCCCTTTACCCCGGGTCGGACCGACGCCACCGACGAGCAGACCGATGCCGAGAGTTTCAAGGTGCTGCAGCCGGTGGCGGATGGTTTCCGCAACTACGTGGCCCATGGCATGCCTACGCGCGCCGAGCATCTTCTGGTGGACAAGGCCGACCTGCTCACGCTGACCGCGCCCGAGATGACCGTGCTGGTGGGCGGCATGCGGGCCATGAGCGCCAACTTCGACGGTTCCAGCGTGGGCGTGCTCACGCAGACTCCGGGCCGACTCACGAACGACTTCTTCGTGAACGTGCTTGACATCGGCATCGAGTGGATGCCTGCCAGCAGCGACGAGGAACTCTTCAGCGGCCGCGACCGCGCCACGGGGCAGGCCCGCTTCACCGCCAGTCGGGTGGATCTGGTGTTCGGCTCCAACTCGCAACTGCGGGCTCTGGCCGAGGTCTACGCCAGCCACGATGCCAGGGAGAAGTTCGTGCACGACTTCGTGGCGGCATGGCACAAGGTGATGATGCTGGACCGGTTCGACGTGTCCTAAGGCCAGTTTGGTCAAGGGGATGTCGCCTGGCTGGGGGGGCGAGAACCGGAGGGGGATCAACTGGACAGGCAACAATGTACGCTCTATGATACACGACATATATGTCGCGATTCACAGGGCAGTCGACCGTTCCCCAGTTCCGGCCTGAGCTGGTTCCCGCCTTCCTGGCCTTGGCCTCGGGTGCGGCTCTGGTGTGGCAGTCCTGGTCTCCGGGGCGGGTGATCATCGCGGGGCTCGCGGTGGATCGCCTGACTGCCGCGGTGGGCCTTTTCATCGCGGTGGTCGGCCTTGTGGTGCAGAGGTTCGCGGCACGTGCCATGCAGGGACACCCGGATCGGCGCCGGTTCATCATGCTGCTGTGCCTGGCCACGTGCCTGGCGTTCGCGGTGTCCACGGCCTCCAACCTGATCCTGCTTCTGGCTTCCTGGATCCTGCTCGGGGCAATGTTGCATCCGCTGCTCCTCTTCACGGCCACGTCGGTCGCGGCCTGGCGCACGGCGCGGCGGGCATTCGTGGTGGCCCGCATCTCCGATCTCTCGATGACCACCGCCTTGGCGGCGCTGTGGTGGCACGGTGGATCGCTGGAGCTTTCCGAATGCCTGGGTGCCATGTCGCAGGCTCCCGATGCCTCCGTGGCCTGGGTCGCGGTTCCGCTGGCGGTGGCGGCCATGGCACGCTCGGCTCAGTGGCCCTTTCACAGCTGGCTGCCTGACACCATGGAGGCGCCGTCGCCTGTCTCGGCGTTGCTGCATGCCGGCATCGTCAATGCAGGCGGGATTCTGTTGATCCGCTGCGCGGCGTTGCTGGCGCGATCACCGGAGGCGTGCATGCTCCTGGCGGGGGTGGGCACCGTCACGATCGTCCTGGGGTCGCTGGCCGCAGCGCAGCAGGTCCGGTTGAAGCAGTCGCTGGCCTGGTCCACCGTGGCCCAGATGGGATTCATGACCGTGCAATGTGCCGTGGCGGCCTATCCGGCCGCGTTGCTGCACGTGATCGGCCACGGGGCCTACAAGGCCGCGGCCTTTCTTGGCTCGGGTGATCCGCCCAAGCGTCCGCGTCGCAACGGATCGGCTGGCTGGAACTTGCTGTGGCTCGTCGTGGGCACCTTGGCCGCATGGCCCGCCATGATGCTTGCGGAGCGATGCACTGGCTTCTCCCCGTGGCACGCTCCGGGCGAGACGGCACTGGCCATGGTGGTGGCAATTGCCATCGGACAGGCGTGGGTGGCGATCTTGGCGGGCCAGGGCCTTCGCCCAGTCGCGTTGACACGGGGCATGTGCACGGTCGCCCTGGTCACGGTTGCAGCGCCCGTGGCGTGCTTCGCCCTGTACCAGGGTGCCGCAGCCCTCCTGATGCCTGCCCTTGGGGAATGGCCGGTTCCCGCCACCGCGCACGCCTGGATCGCCGCCATGGTTCCGGCGGTGGCCATCGCGGTGCTGGCCGTGAGCCACGCCATCGAGCCATGGCTACGAACGAGCAGCAGCTGGCGCTCCATCCAGGTTCAGGCTCGCAGCGGCTTCCATCTTGGCCGGCTGACGGACCGTGTCCTGGATTCCGTCCGAGCCTTGCACGCACCCAAGGAGACTGGACATGCATGAGACTCTCGACCGCGCCTCGCACGTCACGGATACGGTCACGGCGGACATCCATCGTGTCTGCCTGCTGATTCCTCCGCTGTGGGAGCTGGACCGATTCGTCGCCGTGAATCCCTTCCTGGGCTTCCGGGCCGTGCCTGTGGAACAGGCCGCCCGCGCCTTGCATGATGGACTGGATGCACAGCTGCTGCCATCGATGGCGCACTTTCGCCGACTCTGGCGCGAAGGGGGACTGGGCAGCGCCGAGCTTGATCGCGTGGCCGCGTCATGCCAGATGAGCCGCGCGCACCTGGAGGCGATCCTGGAAGGCGCCGCCTGCGCTCCCATGCGCCAGCCCGACCGCGTGCTCACGTGCGCGGAGTCGCTGGATCGCCGGACCGGCTCGCGGTGGGAGTTCTGCACCCGCGAATCGGCGGCGGCGTGGTCTGCCTGGCACGCGATGCGTCGTGGTGGTCAGGATCTCTACCAAGGATGGCTCGAGGACGCCTCGATCGATCGTGCACTCGAGATCGAGGGGCTTCGTGGCATGCGGACGTGGGTCAGCCAGGTGCCCCGCATCCCCGAGATTGCGATCGCGGCCATGCTTGACCGGCTCGACATTCCCGCGTGGGATCGTCAGCCCTATCTCTACCGGCTCCTTGGGGGTGTGCATGGCTGGGCCTCGCACTTCCGGCGCCTGGCATGGGTGCACGACCGCCAGGATCCCGGGCTCGTCCTTCACCTGCTGGCCATCCGGATCTGCCTGGATGCCGCCGTGATGGCGCTGGCGCCCATGACCCCGTGCCGCGGCAGGGCGCGCCGCGCGCCGGATCCAGTGGAGGACGAGCACCTTCGTCTTGCGTTGCAGGATGCCGTGGAGGATGCTCGGGCGCGACGTGTGGCCGGTCGCTTTCTCGCGCCAGCGACGGGGGAACGGAACCGACCCGCGCTCCAGGCCGCGTTCTGCATCGATGTCCGGTCCGAGCCGCTTCGACGGCATCTGGAACGATGCGATGCCGCCATCGAGACCATCGGCTTCGCGGGCTTCTTCGGAGTGGCCATGCGGTGGCATGGCGATCACGGTCCGCAGGATCGCTGCCCGGTTCTGGTGCGGCCCTCGGTGCATCTGCACGATCCCGCGACCGACCCGGCGAGGGATCGCGGCTCACTTGGAGCGTCGATCCTGGCTGCTCCGGGCGGCATGTTTCCGGCGGTCGAGATGCTGGGACTGGCCTCGCTCGCTCGCATGCTGCGGCGAGCAATCCGTCCAGGTCGGACTGGACAGCGCAGGGATGAGTCCGTGCCGCTCGATGGACTTCTCGAGGCGGTCTGCGGCACCGAGGCCCGAGTGGACGCGGCGGCCTCGATCCTGGCGGGCATGTCGCTCCATGGTCGACTTGCCCGGCTGGTGGTGCTCTGCGGGCACCAGGGGCAGGGGGCGAACAATCCGCACGCGGCTGGCCTGGACTGCGGAGCATGCGGAGGGCAGGGAGGTGCGATCAACGCGCGACTTGCGGCGCGCCTGCTGAACGATCCTGCAGTGCGACAAGGCCTGAACGCCCGGGGTCTGAGGGTGCCCGAGGACACGCACTTCATCGCCGCGGTGCATGACACGGGCGTCGATGTGGTGCGGTGGCTGGACACAGGCTTGGTGCCTTCCACCCATGCGCGTGATCTGGAGCGGGCCTCGGCATGGCTGGAGCAGGCTGGCCGGGCAGTTCGGCGAGAGCGGGCTCGATCACTCGCGATGGATCCCAACGCGTCGGGTCTCGAAGGCCGGCTCGCGGATCGCTGTGGCGACTGGTCACAGGTTCGTCCCGAGTGGGCCCTGGCCCGCAACATGGCGTTCGTGGCCGCGCGTCGCGCCCGGACCGCTCGCCGCGATCTCGAGGGACGGGCATTCCTGCACGACTACGACCCTGAGCTGGATCCGGATGGCCTGGTGCTGGAGCAGATCCTTGCCGCCCCCATGGTCGTGGCCTCGTGGATCAACCTCCAGTACTTCGCCTCCACGGTGGACAACAGGGCCTTCGGAAGCGGAGACAAGATGCTGCAGAACCGGGTCGGTTCGCTGGGCGTGACGCTTGGCAACGGGCATGACCTGCGATCGGGACTGCCGCTCCAGTCGGTCCAGGACCCGGATGGCCGATGGTTCCACGAGCCGCTCCGCCTGCAGGTCTTTGTGGAGGCACCGACCGCCCGCATCGACCGCGTGCTCCAGTTGCAACCCGACGTGCGGGACCTGGTCGAGCATGGGTGGGTGAAGCTCTTCGCACTCAGTCCGTGCGGGATGGAGGTGGTCCGTCGTGTGCCGGGTGTGGGCTGGCAGCCGTTCGAGGGTGATGCGGATCGCTCATCCCCGAGGGATGATCCGTCGCCGGTGTCGCTGTAAACTCAACCGTTTCACCTGCCGCGGCCGCCCAGAACGGCAGGCCGATGAAGAGCAGCAGCAGGAAGAACACCAGGGCCCCAAGGGCCATGGCCGGTCTCTCGATCAGGGCGGCGGCCAAGATGATGGCGCACGCGGCCAGCCCCATCGTGATCACGGCCATCAGGCGGAACCCGATCCGCTGGCTCGCGGGCAGTGCCCAGGGCGAGGCAGGAACGCGCGCGGATCGCAGCCTGCGCCGCCGTTCCGAACGCTCCAGCAAGATCAGCCACGCGTAGAGTCCGAACACCACGGCGCCAAGCAGCGCCGGCAGCCACGCCAGGGACCACGACCACGCGATCGAGGCCCCGGCGCCCAGTTGCAGCGGCAGGGCGATGATCCAGAGCGTCCGGAGGAGCCGGTACGACAAGGCCATGCGTTCACCCTAGCCCGAGGGGCCGAGCACGCCCGGATCAGGTGACATTCTGTCGGCACAACAGGGGCATGCACGGGGAGAGGGTTTCATTTCACGATGGATGGAGCCTCGGAGCCGATCGCGGCGCACCTTGCCGTTCGGGACTCGCCCCGAGCCCCTGGGCGATCAACCCCCTCGCCGCTTCTTTCCCCAACTGGAGACTCCCATGAATGCCAAGTACGCCTGCTGGTCATCCGTCACGGTCCTTGCCCTTGCCACCTCGTCCGCATCGGCCCAAGGCGGCCATCTGTACGCCGCGGATGGAGCCTTGAGTCAGGCTGGAAACCTCTACCGCGTGGACACCGCCACCGGTCTCACCACCACCGTGGGCGCGCTGGTGGATGCCAGTGGGGCTTCCTATGCCATCAATGGCATGGCATGGCATGCCTCGTCGGGCACCATGTACGCCACCACGTCCGGCAACAGCCCCACGCTGGCCAACGGTCTGGTCACCATCAACATCAACTCTGGTCTTGTCACGCAGGTCGGGTCGCTTGGACTGAACCCGCCAAACTTCGGTGCCGATCTGGACTTCAATGAGGGCACCCTGTACGGATGGGCCGAGAATTCCTTCAGTGCGCTCATGACCATCAACATGGGAACTGGGGCGGCCTCGGTGGTCGGTCCCAATGGCCAGAACATCAACACCACCGGTTCGGGCCTGGCTTCCAATGCCTCAGGCACCATGTTCAGCACGCCGGATGGCGCTCTGGGCAACCTGTGGCAGGTGAACAAGGCCACGGGTCAGTTGTTCGGTGCCACCGCGCTCTCGGGCGGCACCGCCAGCGGCCGGATCGGCGCGTTGGAGTTCCTTGGAAGCACGCTCTTCGGGGCGGAACTGGTGGGTGATGGACTGTCGGGCATCACCTCGAACCAGTTGATCAGCATCGATGCCGTGACCGGCGCCATCACGGCGATTGGCCAGTTCCGTGACGCCACCACGCTGGAGTTCCGCCGCGGCATCGACGCCTTGGCGGTTCCGGCACCGGGTGTCGCCGCGTTGCTGGGGGCCGCCGGCATGATCGGTCGGCGTCGCAGGTCCTGATCCGCCCGACCTGATGCGATGTGCAGGGCTCCGGACCACCGCGTCCGGAGCCCTGTCGTGCGCGCCCGCGTGAACGCTCAGCGTCCCACGGCCCCGTGCCGCAGGATGGCCTCCAGTTGCTCGGGTGGAAGGGGGCGCGAGAACAGGAATCCCTGCATCGAATCGCAGCCGGCGCTGGAGAGCAGGTCGGCCTGAACCTGCGTCTCCACGCCCTCCGCCACCACCTTCAGTCCCAGCTTGTGGGCCATCACGATGATGGCCTCGCAGAGCGCCCCGTTGCTGGCCTGCGTCTGCAGTGAGGCCACGAAGGCCTGGTCGATCTTGAGCAGGTCGATGTCGAAGCGGTGCAGGTAGGCCAGCGACGAGTAGCCAGTGCCAAAGTCGTCCACGGCGATGCCGATGCCGGCCTGTCGCAGGTGCTTGAGCGTGTCCGTGACCTCGGCATCCGCCTGCAGCAGAAGTCCCTCGGTGATCTCGATCACCATGGCGTGCGGGGACAGCGATGATCCGCTCACGCATTCGATCCAGCTGGCCCGGGACGCCGCCGCTTCGGCGCGGAACTGCACAGGCGAGACGTTCACCGTGACCTGGAATCCGGGAATGATCGCGCTCCAGCGGGCGGCCCATCGGGCGGCCTCGCGGAACACCCAGTCGCCGATTGGAACGATCAGTCCCGTCTCCTCCGCGATCCGGATGAACTCCTCCGGGCCCACGGTGCCGCGGGCGGGATGATCCCACCGCACCAGAGCCTCGGCCTTGTGGATGTGGCCGGTGGCCGCGTCGACCACCGGCTGGAAGTGCAGCAGGAATTCGTCGTGCTCCACGGCCTCGCGCAGGTCCGCGATCAGTCGCAGTCGCTCCTGGGCCGCGGTCTGCAGGCCGGCCGTGAAGTGGCTGAACCGGTTGCGTCCCTGCCGCTTGGCCACGTACATGGCCTGATCGGCGCCCTTCAGGAGGTCGTCAGCCTCTCGGGCATCCTGGGGGTAGAGCGTGATGCCGATGCTGGCGGACACGTACCCCACCGTGTCGCCCAGCTGGAAGGGTTCGGCGAGCCGCTCGATGATCTTGGTGGCCACGGTCTCCGCGTGGCGTGCATCCGTCAGTCGCGTCAGGATCACGATGAACTCGTCGCCTCCCAGCCGAGCCACGGTGTCGGTCTCCCGGGTGCAGGCGCTGATCCTCCGAGCCGACTCCACGAGCAGGTCGTCGCCCACCTGGTGTCCCAGCGTGTCGTTGATCTCCTTGAAATGGTCCAGATCAAGCAGCAGCAGGGCCAGTGAGCAGCGGGCGCGGTCAGCCTGGCGCATCTCGTGCTCCAGACGCTCGCGAAGCATGCGACGGTTGGGGAGTCCCGTGAGCATGTCGAAGTTGGCCTGCCGCCAGATCATGTCATCGGCCTGCTTGCGCTGGGTCACGTCGGAGAACAGCATCACGTAGCCGTGCACGCCACCCTGGGCGTCCATGATCCGGCTCACGGTCATCGATTTCACGTGGGTCTCGCCGCTCTTGCGACGGTCCCAGACCTCGCCGTGCCAATGGCCCAGGCGAGCCACGGTGTCCCGCATGCTCTCGTAGAAGGCCCGGTCCTGTCGGCCGGAGTTGAAGGTCTCCGGGGTCCGGCCGCGCACCTCGTCGAGCGCGTAGCCGGTGATGCGCTCGCAGGCGGGATTCATGTCCACGATGCGGTACTCCGCGTCGGTCACCAGCATGCCCTCGCCCGAGTTCCGGTACACCAGTGCCGCAAGCCGCGTCTGCTCTTCCAGCCGCCTGCGATCCGTCACATCTCGCCCGATGCCGATCAAGCCCAACGTGCGCCCATCGCCGCCGAAGTAGGGGGCGCGCAGCATCTCCAGGCACCGCTCCTCGCCGTTGGGCAGATGGATCCACTGTTCGCGAAGGTCTGACCGACCCGATGCCAGCACCTCACGCTCGATCGCCGAGATCTCCTGGGCCATCGCCCCCGGGAGCACGTCATGCACCGTCCGTCCCAGCACCTGATCCTCGCGCAGCCCCAGAAGGCGCTCGAACGCGGGATTGCAGGTCTGGTAGACGCCGTCCACCGCCTTCACGAACAGCAGGTCCGGGACGGACGTGGTGAAGCTGCGAAAGATGGCGCGCTCGGCATCGGTGCGATCCCGCAGCCGGGCGTACAGCGACTCCAGTTCCTCCGAGCTGACCGCCAACGCGTTCTCGATGAGCGAACGGTCCCGCTCCACCTGCCGGTAGTAGTCGTCGACCAGGTCCAGCAGGGCTCGCATGCGGGCATCCGGCGTGAAATCCGGCCCCATCGTGCGATGGATCTGCCGTTTCAGCAGGCGATGCAGCTCTTCCGCCAAGGCGTCATTCCGCGACGGTGGTCATGCACATGGTCTGGTTGTGCAGGTCGCAGGTCTGCACCTGGCCAAGCGGGCCGATCTCACCGTACGAGTAGAACCCGGTCATCACCACATGGTCACCGAGCCGGCGCTTGGCGGCCTCCAGTTCCTCCTCGGCCATCTGCCCAAGCACGATGCGTCGCCCAAGGCAGGTGAACACCACGCAGAGCGCCGGCGCGGAACCGTCGGTCACCACGCTCCGGGACGCGTCCTCGGCGCTCTGGATCAGGTGGTCCAGGTTGGTCCGCATCAGTCGGCACGTGCTGCCCTGCGGCACCTCGCCCGCGAAGGTCAGGCTCTGGGCCGCCTCGTCCACGGCCAGAAGCGTTCGCGTGAGGGTGTGGCCGCCGGGCCGGGTGGTGATGCTGAGCGGGAAGCGCATGCCGCTGGCCGGCAAGCTGCTGGCCAGGTCACCCAGGTACTTCTTGTAGAGGCCCAGTGCCGGCTGTCCATCGATCTCGTGGACCACCTTGCCCTCGGATCGCGTGACCATTCGTTCGGCGCCGAACTCCGTCCAGCCCGTGCAGAAGACGTTCTTCACCTGGATGTCGCCGTACAGCCCGACCAGCACGACCTGGTTCTGGCGTGCGGGGGCATCCGCCATCACCCAGGTGGCTTGAAAGCGATCTGCATCACCGGCCAGGCCTCCGGTCGCGGTGACGCCGCACGCGTTCAAGCCCTCCGCCAACTGCGTGGCATTCACGGTGAGGCCATCGCAGAGCACAAGGACATGGCGAAGATCCGGCGACTTCAGCTGCAGGGCCAGGTCGCGGGCCATGACCGCCACGTTCTCGCCCGGCTGCATCTGCGCACCGACCATGCGGACATGTCCTCGCTCCAGTCGCACTGCCGTGGCCAGGACATCGCCATCGGTCACCTGAGCGCCAAGAAGATTACCGGACGATGAGCAGCCGACGATCCGGGCCTCTGGAAACCGGCCACGCAACTCCGTGAAGCAGGCAGGTGCATGAAAATGGGCGTGCTCGCCGAACACCAGAACCAGCTGGGCATCCTGGAGATCCTGACTTCCAACCCAGCCGGAACCTGGGGTCCACCGCAGGGTCGACAAACGCATCGAGAGAGCGTACCACGTCGACCACCGGTGTCGGAAGCGCCTGGTGCGGCGCCGATCGTCCCGCAGGTCCGCCGATTCGGACCGCACCCCGATGATCAGGCCCATTCGTGGCGAGCCGCCGGGCGTGTGGCCGCTGACGCCATGGCGCGTCTGCGTGTTGTGGTCTTTATCCCATCTTGACGACGGTGTGGCGCGGCGTGTGCGCTGCGTTGACAATCGCGCTCCATCTTTCCCACGTCCTGCTCGTTCCTGCGCGTCCAAGGCGTTCAGCGCGTACCTCAACTCTGCGTCCGAAGGTTCCAAACTTCAGGAGACAAGTCATGAAGCGTTTCTCGACACTCGTGGCCGCCTGCACGGTCGGCGCGTCCGTTCCCGTCCATGCCGCCTTGTTCGGTGTGGCCTCGTTCAGTCCGTTCGGCAGCCAGTCGCTCTACGCCATCGATGCGGCCACCGGAGTCGCCACGCTGGTGGGCAGTACCGGCCTGCGGCAGATCAGCGGTCTCTCGTGGGACAGCGTTCAGAATCGCCTGGTGGCCCTGACGGTGGCCGGCGATCAGTTCGCCATCGACACCGCGACCGGTGCCAGCACGCTGCTCGTCGACAGCTCCTTCGGCGTTCCTGAGGGCTCGATCGCCTTCAACGGCGGAACGGCGTACTCCACACTGTTCGACAACCTGCATTCCTGGAACGGTTCGGCCTGGACTCAGGTCGGTACCTCGGGCCTTGCGGCTGGGGCCGACATCTCGGGCCTTGACTTCGGCGGTGGCCTGCTGCTGGGGCTGGCGATCAATGGCGGCGGAGCCGACGAACTCGTGTCCTTCGATGTGTCCACTGGTGCTGCGACGGTGGTTGGTGCCACTGGCACCAACGCCGCCTCGGTGGCCGGGCTGGCGTACGGGTTCACCGCAGGTTCGTGGTACATGACCGACGGCGACGCGCTCTACACCGTGGACGAGGCCTCGGGTGCCGCCAGCCTGGTGGGCGCTCATGGCGTCGCCGGCTTCTCCGGGCTGGCCTTCGTCCCTTCGCCCGGTGTCGTGGCCCTTCTCGCCTTGAGCGGCCTGGTGGCCAAGCGTCGTCGCAACCGAAATTGACTTCACATCCCACGTGCTCGAGCCACGGGCACGGCTTCAGACCCTGAATTAGAGAGGAACATCACCATGAATCTCCATTCGATGCTCGCTGGCCTCCTGTTGTTCTCTGGCCCTGTCTCGCTCGCCACGGCGCAGTTCTCCTCGCAAAAGATCCGGCCGTCGGCCGCGCCCGCCGTCACTCCCGGCGGCAAGGTGCAGGAAACCGTGAGGCGTCCCATGCGTGGACGGCTCGAGGAGCCCGTGTCCACGGCCGACGTCTCGATCGATCTCTGGCTGCACGTCCTGCACAACAACGACGGTGAGTGCAAGGTACTGCCGCTCACGGGTGCTCAGGCTGGCTTCGGTGGAGCGGCCAGGTTCGTCACGCTGGTGAACAACCTGAAGGCCGAGGCGGACACTGCGCGGCCCGATGGCATCGCCCAGGGCTGGGTGATGGTTTCCTCGGGTGACAACATCCTGCCGGGCATCAACCTGAATGCCTCCATCAACAAGGGAGTGCCCTACTACGACAGCATCCTGTTCGACCTGATCGGCTACAGCGCCGTCACGCTCGGCAACCATGATTTCGACTCCAACCCCGATGTGCTGGCCGAGTTGATCACGGGCACCTCGAACACCACCTTCATCTCCGCCAATCTCGACTTCTCGCTGGAGCCGGGCCTGTTTGCGCAGCAGGTGTTCGGCAAGCTGGCCAAGAGCGAGGTGGTCACGGTGGCGGGTCGCCCGGTGGGCATCGTGGGTGCCACCACCGAGTCACTTCCGCTGATCTCCAGCCCCCGCAACACCATCGTGAATCCGGTCGCCGCCGCGGTGCAGGCCGAGATCGACACGCTGACCGCTGGCGGCGTGGGCATCATTCTTCTCAGCACGCACCTGCAGGGACTCTCCAGCGAACTGGCCCTGGTGCCCATGCTCACCGGCGTCGACGCGGTGATCGCCGGCGGCGGCAGCGAGTTGCTGGCCCAGCCGACCGACTTGCTGGTGCCTGGCGACGTGGCGGCGTTCCCCTACCCGGTGACCGCCACGGACATGGGCGGCAACACCGTACCCGTGGTCACAACCGTTGGCGACTACAAGTACGTGGGCCGCCTGGTGCTGGGCTTCGATGCGGCGGGCAACCTGGTTGCCACCGACGCGGGTCGCAGCGGCATCAAGCGGGTCAGCGGCGTGTCACCCGACGCTGTCCTGGAGGATGCATTCACGCAGAGCCAGGTGGTGGATCCGGTGCAGGCCGCCAACAACGCGCTGGCCAGCAACATCATCGCCACCACCGACGTGCCGCTTGAGAGCCGTCGCAACGTGAACGGCGTTCCCTCGCCGCAGGCCAACTTTGGCGTGCGGGTCAGCGACACCAACGTTGGCAATCTGGCCGCGGACTCGCTGCTCTGGGAGGCGGATCGCATCGCCCGAGCCGGCAACCTGCCGCTTCCGGATGTGGCCATCCAGAATGGTGGTGGCATTCGCCTCAACAGCCAGTTGGCGGCCGGCAACATCAGCGAGAAGTACACCTACGATCAGCTTCCCTTCACCAATGTGCTCACGTTGGTGCCTGCCGTGAGTGCGGCGCAGCTGAAGGAGATCCTCGAGAACGCGGTCAGCCGCGTCTCGGCTGCCGATGGCCGATTCGCGTGTGTCTCGGGCATGCGCGTGGTGTGGGACGCCACGGGCACCGCCCAGGTGCTCTCAGGAACGGAGCCGCCGTACGTGGTGACCACTCCTGGAACCCGAGTGCGTGAGGTCGTGCTGTCCGACGGCCGCGTGCTGGTGTCCAACGGCGTGGCGCTGCCAACCGCTCCCACCGTGAATGTGGCCACGATCGACTTCCTGGCGGTGCAGGGGGGTGACCAGTACCCGTTCAACAACATGCCATTCATTCGGCTGGGGGTGACCTACCAGCGTGCATTCTTCAATTACATCACGCAGGGTCTGGGCGGCCAGATTCGGGGCCAGGACTATCCCAACGTGATCAACGATCGCGTGATCCGAAGGAACTGACCTTCTGTTCGAAGGGCCCGGCGGCATTGTGCCGGGCCAGTGCTGTGCGCGGGGCTCCATGCTCGAAGAGGCGTGGAGCCCCGCTTCGTGCGCGGGGCAGGGTCCACCGGACCCCATGATCGCTTCCGTACCTTCGCGCCATCTTCGTCGGACCTAAATGGCGTTCGGGGCATGCCGAGCTATTTCTCAACCGACGTCCGGCTCAGTCGCCAGACGTCACTCTTCCATTCAGACAGGAGGTCCTCATGAGACGGCAGCCGTGCAGCGTTCTGTTCGCAGCTCTTTTGACAACTCTTTCCGCCTCGGTGGCCGTGGCCGACCTGCCCAACGGTGTCGCGGCGGGCGAGACCACCCTGGACTCGGTGCTCCTGTGGACCCGTTCGACCACCCTGGGCGCGTTGCGATTCGAGGTGGCCACCGACCCGGACTTCCTGACCATTGTGGCGACCGAGGATTGCACCGTCGAGGACGAGTTCGTTCCCCTGAAGGTGACGCTCTCGGGACTGTCCCCCGGCACGCAGCACTGGTATCGCGCGATCGATGCATCCGGTTCGATCGCCTCGGGGACCTTCAGGACCTTCCAGGACGCGGGTCGCACGGGCTTCCGCATGGGTGTCTCGGGAGACTGGCGCGGCGAACTGATGCCGTTCCCCTCGCTGGGCAACGTGGATGAGCGGGATCTCGACATGTTCTTCGCGCTCGGCGACACCATCTACGCGGATGTCGCCTCGCCCGCCGTGCCGGCCTCGCAGGCCACCACGCTGGCCGAGTACCGCGCCAAGCATGCGGAGCCGCTGAGCGGCCGTTTCGGCATGAACACCCTTCGCGACCTGCGGCAGTCGACCAGCGTCTTCGCCATGATCGACGATCACGAGGTGATGAACGATTTCGCGGGCGGCGCACCGATCGCGTCCGACACGCGCTTTGGACCCTCGACGAACGGTCTGGTGAGCGGCACGGACCTGTACAAGTTCGGTCTCCAGGCGTTCCAGGAGTACCACCCCATCGCGCCTCGGACGTGGTCGGGTACCGGCGATGCCCGCATGGATGGCAACCCGGACCTCTACCGCACCCGCCGCTTCGGACAGGATGCGCAGTTCTTCGCGGCGGATGCCCGCAGCTTCCGAGACCAGCCGCTGGTTTCGGCCGATCCGACAAATCCGGGAACCTGGGCGGCCTACATCGCTGCCACCTACACCCCAGGCCGCACCATGCTGGGCGGGCCGCAGTTCAATCGCCTGCTCGGGGACCTGCTTGCCGCGGAGGCGGCGGGCGTCACGTGGAAGTTCGTCATGCTCTCGCAGCCGACGCAGAACCTGGGCGTGTTCGCGGCATCCGATCGCTACGAGGGATACGCCTACGAGCGTGCGCAGCTGCTGGGATTCATCGCCCAGAATGGCATCAAGAACGTGGTGTTCATCTCGGCGGACATCCACGGCACGCTGGTGAACAATCTCACCATTCCGGGTCCCGGTGGCGCGCAGGTGGACACCGGAGTGTGGGAGATCTCGACTGGCTCCGGCGCCTATGCAGCGCCGTTCGGCCCCACCGTGGCCGGCATCGCGGCGGGTCTTGGCCTGCCAGGCACGCTGCCGCTCTCGGTGTACCTCTCGCTGCCGGGCTTCCAGCAGGAGGCGTACGTGGAGGGCCTGATCAACGCTCAGGTCTCGCCATTCGGTTACGACCTGGTCGGGCTGACGGGCTCATCCGTTCCTTTCCAGCAGATCGTGGGTGGTGCCACCGTCTCGAACAACTACGGCTGGACCGAGTTCGAGGTGGATGCCATCACGCAGCAGCTCACGGTCACCACCTGGGGCATTCCCTGGTATGACGAGGCGACGCTGCTCGCGGCCCCGGAAGTGATCAAGTCGCTGCAACCGCAGGTGCTTCAGCGTTTCACGGTCGATCCGATGCCAGCGCCCTGCGCCGGCGACCTCGATTACAGTGGCGGCATCGATGCCGGAGACATTGCCATCGCGCTGTTCGACTTCGGTCCGTGCAGCGGGTGCCGGAGCGATCTCGACCTGAACGGTCGCACCGATGCGGCTGACCTGTCCGTGCTGCTGCTGAACTTCGGCTCCTGCGCTCCCTGACCCGGTTTCATGCAGTGACATCCATGGGGCTGGGCCACAAGGTCCAGCCCCTTTTCGTTTCACGCAACACGCCTGCCGCTTGCAAGGACATCGGCGAATCGTCGGCTCACACGCCGGGAACGCCGTACTTCGCGCGATACCCCATGATCCGCTCGCGATCCGCAGCGGTGAGCCGGTCACCCATGTGGGCCACGATTTCGTCGATGGTCACGATGGCGGCGGTGGGCATGCCGAACTCGGCACCGACTTCGGCAAGCGCCGTGCGCTCCGAGGTCTCGCTTGCCCGCTCCTGGCGATCGACCGACACCACCAGTCCCGCCAGCCGAACGTTCGCCGCGGCCCGCAGCAGCGGCACCGTCTCGCGGATCGAGGTCCCCGCGGTCGTCACATCCTCCACGATCAGCACGCGATCGCCGTCACGCAGCGGTCGGCCCACCAGCACGCCACCTTCGCCGTGGTCCTTCGCCTCCTTGCGGTTGAAGCAGAACTCCACCTCGCGGCCCCGTTCGGCGAAGGCCATCGCCACCGCCACCACCAGCGGAATGCCCTTGTAGGCCGGGCCGAACAGGCAATCGAACCCCTCGGGGAAGGCTCGCTCGATGGTGTCCGCATACGCGCGGCCAAGGCGCGTCAGTTGCGTGCCCGATCGGTACGTGCCGGTGTTCACGAAGTAGGGGGTCTTGCGCCCGCTCTTGGTGGTGAAGTCACCAAAGGTGAGCACGCCGCAGGACACCATGAAGTCGATGAAATGCCGCTGGAAGTCGTGCATGGCCGCGATGCTAGTGCACTGCACCACGCCAGCATCTGGCCCCACGCACGTCTCCTGAGAAGCGACTGTCCTCACGCCTTCCGCGGCAACCGTGACAGGTCGAACTGTGCGGGCGGCGGGCACTCGGGGTTCAGCCACTGGATCACCGCGGCCTAGCCAGCGCTCTCCTCGTCGTGCGGCAGGTAGTCGCGGATCGCGGTGATCGCATCCCAGCCATCGTGCAGGTGCGCGGTGAGCACGGGGTCCGTCATCTCGGCGCGCTTCACGCGGCCAATGTAGTCATCCGGCGCGATGGCACCCGCCACACGGCCGTAGCCCGGCATGCGGCTGCCGCCCGCAGTCAGCGCGTCCCACGAGTCGTCCACATGAAAGTGCATCATGTTCACCAGCAGCGTGAAGTGCGCGCCCGCCACCGCACTCGAGGGTGCGTGCTCCACGATGAACTGACCGTCGGGGAAGAGCGCGTGATGCGCGCGCAGCTCCGCCTCGGTGTATGGGCGCTCGGTCGGGTGGACCGAAGCGCAGATCGCGGAGACCTGGGCATGGTCCTCCTCGCGCATGAGGCGGATCCGGTAGTCGTCCGGCAGGTGTCGTTGGGCGCTTTGCATGGGTGGGGAGTCGTGGTTGTCAGGCACGGCGATCGGCTCCCGAAAGGTACGAAGTTACGAGGGACACCCGGGGCCTAGGACCAATCTGTTCTTCGTTCACTGCTCGACGTTCCGCCGCAGGGCGGCACCTCAAGTCAGGCAAGCGAACCCCATGCCGCCGTCGCACGCTGATCTTCTGGTTCCAGCCGCGAAGGTTGGCTTCGCCCATCGTCCCGAATCCCCTCGAAACATCGCGGGCCGCCAGTAGGCTGCCCGCATGCTTTATATGGTTGTCGAACGATTTCGGTCAGGCAGCCCAGACGAGGTGGGCGCGCGATTCAAGTCCCGCGGCAGGCTTGTGCCCGATGGAGCGGGTCTCGAGTACATCGCGAGCTGGATGGCCGCCGACGGATCCGGTTGCTACCAGCTCATGAAGGCCCCCGATCGAAGCGCGTTCGATGGTTGGGTGGCGAACTGGGCAGATCTCGTCGACTTCGACATCACTGAAGTGCAGACTGCTGCGGACTTCTGGTCCAGCCGATAGCGAGCCGTTCCGCGCCGGCCCGGCGCAAGCCGATGGCGTGGCACTTGCGATGTGCAAGTGTTGCGTCAGCGTGCACCCCATGGCACAGCCTCACACCACCACATCGCCTGCGGTCATCGCCCCGAGCCGCCTGCGCTCGGCCTCCACGTCGAATCGTTCGCTGGTCGCCGTCATCGTGCCTCCTCTGGCTGCCGGTTTCCCGCGCCGGGCACAGTGACGCTCGACTCGGCCACGAGATCAAGGGATGTCGCGCCCGATTCCACCCGGATTTGCTGGCGGCGGATGTCGTCCAGGCGACGAATGCCGCGGGCGAGGATGTCGCCGAGGGCGTGCATGCGCCGGATGTCGGAGCCTGAGTCGTGGGCGTGCGTCATGGCGGGCGGAGGGCGCGAGGCCTCTACCCTTGCATTTCCGCCATGGAAACAAGGGTCTCCCGAATCGGGGAAGTGGCCGGTAAAAATTCCTGCTGCGAGGCCGGAAACGCGGTTTGTTCAGCGTGGTGCCGTCTAGCGACAAATTTCGCAGGTTTCATGATGGGTGGGGGGGGGTATTTCTCGTGTGTACCTGTGGAGCGTGTTGCGGTCGGCCAGTGGGAACTGCAACCGACCAGCTCACCTTGGAAGCGCCGCCTGATGTTCAGGCGGCACCGGACCATGGCTCCTTCCCTTGGTGCGTCCCTCAGGAACCAATCATCGAGAGCCCCCCAATGAATCGAGTGTCCAATCGTCGCAGCCGTCTGAGCACGACAATCTTCGCGGGGGCCGTCGCCGCGGCGTCCGTTCTCGCCGGCTCGGCGGGTGCGGGTGTCAATTACAGCTGGCAGACCGATCTTTCGGCCTACGGGTACCTCTGCCAGTACTCCATCCCGAACGACCTTGCGGAGGAGTCCTGCGTCCCCACGTCGACCGTGAACGCGCTCGCGTATCTGCAGAACAGGTATGCGTCGCAGCTTG